>DATJKV010000505.1:0-7793 GCA_035491155.1 Magnetospirillum sp.
GGCACCAGCGCCAGGACGCCACCCAGCATGAAGATGACGGCGAAATAGAAGACGGCGAACGGCAGTTCCATGAACACCGTGGCCAGCGGCCCGGTGAAGAACTCGCGCACCGATTCGAAATCCTTGATACGGGCGACCTGGGCACCGATGGTCGCGCGCTCGGTGAAGCCGGGCGGAAGCGACAAGATGTGCTGGAAAATGTTGTTGCCCATGATGTTGTCGAGCCGCGCGCCAATGAAGGCGAGGATGCGTGCACGGATGGCGCGCAAGACGGTGTCGAAGGCCAGCGCGATGCCCACGCCGATGCAAAAGGCCGCCAAGGTGGGGATCGAACCAGTACCGATCACCTTGTCGTAAACATTCATCACGAACAGCGGCGCGCCCAGCGACATCAGGTTCAGGAACAAGGTGACGAAGAAGGCTTGCCAGAACAGCGGCCGGAAGCGATCCAGCACGGTACGGAACCAGCCGGTCCGGCTGGGGCCAGGATCGACCACGGGGGTGAAGAAATACGCCGTGCCGCGCAGGCCGTTGTCCTCCAGCTGGCGGCTTTCCCCGACGGCGCTGTCAAAAATCTCGATCTCACCATCGCGGTTGGACTTGATCACCAGCGCGTTCGACTGATCGGGCAGGAACAGGCAGGGCAGCAGGCGGGGGTCGATTTCCTCCACCCTCACCCGCACGGGCCGGCTGGAATAGTTCAGATTCGCCATGACGTTGCGCAGGCCGGTCAGGTCCAGGTCGTTGGCGAAGTGCGGCAAGGCTTCGGCCACATTACGCGGGTCGCCCTTCCAACCCAGCGATTTGAGCAGCGGCAACAGACAGGCCGCCAGATCGGATGCCGCGGAAAAGCCGCCCAGCGCGCTTTGGGCCAAATGCGCCTGGTAATGCTCGATGGCCTGGGCGCTGGCCTTGGGCTGCGAGGTGATAACAGCGGTCATGGCCGGGCCCCCTGGGCTGCCAACACGGGCGGCGGCTCCTGTTCGCCGCCTCGCAAGACAAGACGGCCGTTCTCCAGGTCGTAGACGCGGTCGGCCAGCTTGACCAGTGACGGACGGTGGGTGACCAGCACCAGGGTGCGCTTGCCCTTGGCGCGCTCCAGCCAGACACGCAGGAAGTTGTCGCCGGCGCCGTCGACGGCGGTATTGGCCTCGTCAAACAGCACGATACGCGGGTTATTGACCAGGGCGCGGGCGATGGCGATACGCTGTTTGATGCCGCGCGGCAGGGAATCATAGGCACCGTCGCCCACATTGGTGTCGAAGCCCATGGGCATGGTCGACACCACCTCGTCCAGCCCCAGCAGCGCGGCGGTTTCCACCGCGATATCCTCAAGCGCGGGGCGGAACATGGTGATGTTCTGCAAGATTGTGCCCTGGAACAAGACGCCCGACTGGGGCAGGTAGGCGATTTTCTCGCGAATGGATTGCGGCTCGTAGTGGGTGACATCCTCGCCGTCGATCAGCACGCGGCCCGCCGTGGGCTGAAGCGCGCCGTGCATCAGGGTCAGCAGGGTGGTCTTGCCCGAGCCGTTGCCGCCCAGGATGGCGACGCACTCGCCCTCGCCTACCGAAATGGACGCTTCGGAGATGATGTCGGGCCCCTTGGCGTTGAAGCGGAAGCTCACATTCTCCAACTCAAGGCGGCCACGCAGGTCTTCCATCTTCGGCAAGCCGGGCGGCGCCTCGGGCGGCAATTCGAACACGCCTTTCAGGCGTTCGCGCGCCAGCATGAAGGTCTGGAAGCGGGTCCACACGCCCAAGGCCTTCTGCAGCGGCGCCATGGCGCGGCCAGCCAGCAGCGAGCAGGCCGCCAGGCCACCCGTAGTCATGTTGCCGTCGATGACGATCACGCTGCCGAACGCGGCCACGGCGATGGTTGTCATCTGCGCGAAGAACGACGAAACGCCCAGCGCGCTGGCGCTCTTCAGCGCGACGTTGTGATAGCCCTCGGCGCAGCTTTCCTGGAGGCGCTCGTAGCGGCGCACCATCTGCGCCTCCATGGACATGGCCTTGACCGAGTGGATACCGCCCAAAACCTCGATAATGAAGTTGAAGCGCCGGTCGTCGGCGGTCATGCGGTTGTGGATGGCCGCACGCAGCGAGTTGCCCACCCGCATGGCGGCAAAAGCAAAGGCCCCCAGCAGGAAGATGGGCACTAACACCAATGGCCCACCCATCATCCATACCAACGCCAGGTACAGGAGGGCGAACGGCAGGTCGAGAATGGTCAGGAGGGCCTGCCCGGCATAGAACTCGCGCACGGTGCCGAGCGAGTTCATACGCTCGAGGTGAACGCCCGAGCCTTCCTTCTCGAAATGATTGATGCCGGTCATCACCAGCCGGCGCAGGGCCTCGCAGCCGGCCCGGTGCTCGAAGCGGGCGCCAACCCAGCCGGTCACCCACGAGCGGCCGAAGTTCAGGATGGTCTCCAGCACCAATGCGCCCAGCACGCCCAACAGCAGTAGGACCATGGTGCCGGTGGATTTATTGGGCAGAATGCGGTCGTACACCTGCAGCAGCGACATGGGCATCGCCAAGCCCAGGATGTTGAGAAACAGCGACGCCGAGACCAAGTCGAACAGGTTGGCCTTCAGCGTCGACAGCGAACTGAGCCGGAACGTGGAAACAGGCTCGTCCCCGGTCGTCCCGGTGGTTTGAGCTGCCGCATTCATTCCTTAATATCCTTGATACCCATGTTACCCGCCCAACTTCCCCACATGGTTCTTCCACATATCCCATCAGAAGGCCAGCCGGCCACTGGCAAGTTGGCCACCCAAGGTTCTATGATGCATCAACGTTCGACCCACCGCGCCTGCCTGAATGAGTGGACCCGTGAACCAGAGCCCCGCACGCCCGTCGATGGAAAGCATTGCCTTTCTTGAGCGGCTGGTACAATTCGACACGACAAGCTACAAATCGAACTTTCAATTCATTGAATTCGCCTCTGATGTATTACGCACAGCCGGGGCAAACCTAAGACTTACTTACGACGATAACAGACAAAAAGCAAATCTCTTGGCGACCATTGGGCCGGACGATCGCCCAGGCATAGTCCTGTCCGGCCATAGCGACGTGGTTCCGGTGGACGGCCAGGATTGGAGTTCGGACCCCTTCATCGTGCGGCGAGAGGACAACAGGCTGTACGGCCGCGGCACCGCCGATATGAAGGGATTCCTCGCCCTGTGCCTTGCCCTTGCCCCGGAATTCGCCGCGCGCCGATTGCAATTCCCCGTGCACTTCGCCTTTTCCTATGACGAGGAAGTCGGCTGCATCGGTGCCCGCCGCCTAGTCGAAGACCTGGGCGGGTTGGCGATTCGCCCTCGGCTGTGCATCGTTGGCGAACCCACCGAAATGAAAGTCATCATCGGGCACAAGGGTAAAAAAAACGTTCGCTGCGAGGTTCACGGCAAGGAATGCCATTCAGCATTCAACAATCGCGGCGTTAATGCGGTGGAAGTGGCGGCAGAGTTGGTGACCTTCCTGCGCCATATGCAGCGCCGCATCCGCGAACAGGGGCCATTCGATTTCGGGTACGATCCGCCTTACACCACCGTCCACACCGGCGTGATCGAGGGCGGCACCGCACTGAACATCGTGGCGGCGCGCTGTGGCTTCGAATTCGAATTCCGCAATCTGCCCAGCCATGACGCGGAGGGCCTGATGGCCGAACTGCGCGCCTTCGCCCAGTCGTTGATCCCCGAGATGCTGGAGGTCGACGAGGCCAGTGGGATCATGTTCGACGAGAACAACACCACACCCGGACTGGGGACCGGAGAAGACGGCGAGGCGGCGGTGCTGGCGCGGCAGTTGTCCGGCAACAACGACACCGCCAAGGTGAGCTTCACCACCGAGGCCGGCCTATTCCACGAGGCCGGCATTTCCACCGTGGTGTGCGGCCCAGGCAATATCCTGCAGGCACATAAGCCTGACGAGTTCATCACGCTGGATCAACTGGCCGAGGGTGAGGCATTCCTGCGTCGTCTGCTCGACCGCATGAGTGCCTAATGTCTGAATCGCCCTCTAATTTATTGAATAGAAACGGATTCAGCTCACAGGCCGGATGGCGAAGCGATTCGACCTGTGAGCATCCGGCTCTAGTGCACGGCAGCGCCTTCCTCATGCCGCCAGGCCTGCCGGGGGGCGCTCCAAATGCTGTAGACCGGGTCCGCGGCGTTGGGGTCATCGAGGCTGGAGATGGTGACGTCCACCGTCTCGGCCCGCGCCGGATATTCGAACACCAGCGCCGAACCGCAACGAGGGCATAGCCGGCGAACCGCCCGCGGACTGGCCGCCATTGCCACCGGCTCACCCTTGACGAAGTGGAAGTCGGCGCGACGGAAGGCGACCCAGGCCACTACGGGAGTGCCGGCAGCGCTTTGGCACATGCGGCAATGGCAATAGCCGGCCGACAGGGGATCTCCCGTCACCCGATAGCGGACCGCACCGCAGCGGCATCCTCCTTCGTACACCATAAGGCCCTCCCCGGCTCCGTTCCGGCATTACCACAAGCCATGTCGGGGCAAGCGTCCGCGCAACCAATTGCGCGGGAGAGGGATTGACGCGCGATCAGAAGCGCCGGCGGGAGTGCTGGACCAGGTCCACCAGGGCGAGCCCGACCAGGATGACGCCCGCGGCGGCGAGGTAATGGAAGGGCAGCACCGGGGAGAAAGCCGCCACCACAACTCCGCAGACGGCATAAACCAGCAGGCGGCGCAGCAGCTTCATGGAGACCTCAGGGGCGGGTTTCCACGTAGGAAACGACCTTGCGGACGCCGTTGCCGTCCTTCACCCGCGCCAGCGCCTTCTTGGCCTCCTCGCCCGAACGGGCACGGCCCAACAGGTAGACGGTACCGAAGGAATCGGCGCGGGTGCGGAAGTTGACGTCGGCCACGCCAGCGGTGCCGAGCAGCCGCCCCTGCGCCTTCGTCTCCATGGCGGTGGTATCGGCCCAGTCCAGCATCTGCTTGCGCCGTGTGTCGTCCTTGGCAACGTAGGCCACATGCCAGTACAGCGTCTTCACCCCCTTGATGGCGCGCACGTCACGCTCGAAGCGGTCATACAGCGCCTTGTCATCAAATATGCCGGTGACCAGCAGGCGCTGCTCGTAAACCTCGGTGGACGCCTTGGCTGTGCCCAGGTCGGCCATGGCGCCATCGACCTTCAGCGCGATCTCGTTGTCTTTGGCGATGTCACCGGCCGAGCGCGCCTCGATCGCACGATCCAACAGGGTCTTGGGCGCGGTCAGAACGTCAAGCAGCTGGGCCGAGGCGGGTGTGGCGGCAAGCAGCACAGCGAAGGCGAAGAAGAAGCGGCGCATGGAACGACTCCCTACGTTGTCGTTTCAGCATAGCGTACGCGCCCGCCCCTGCAAATCCGGGGTAGCGGGATCAGCCGGCGATGTGCTCGTAGCAGCCGTGGCGGATCAACTGCCGCTTCAGGCTGGCCTGCAGCAGAGGGTTGCGGGCTTCCGAATTCAAGCGCCGATAGACCCTGGCAAACAGCGCCAAGTCGCGGTGGGCACGGCATTCGTCATCGTGGTGCGGCAGATGTGCACCGCACAGGTGGCACTTCTCCATGACCCGTTCCTTGCCTTACTGGGTAGGAGAGCAGAGTACCCCCAAAGGCGCGAGGAATGTCGGGAGCAAACGGATCGTGGTGTCGCCACGAAAGTTTAGATTGCAGATGCAAAAGACTCATTATCGCTCTTGGCGGGGCCGCCCCTACCCGCGTTTGAGATGCTTGTGCACCGCCTGGCGCGATAGACCCAGCTCCTTGCCGATACGGGCCAACGACCACGACGGGTTCTCCGCCTTGAGGCGCCGCGCCTTGTCACCGGTGGACTCGCCCCCGCTGGGCGCCGCCAGCGGACCAAGCCCGCGCAGGTCGCCAAGCAGCACCGCATAGCCGGCCCCGTCGTCGCCTCCCCGCGTCGCCCAGAATTCCAGTCGCGCCTCGAACTCGGCGGCATTGCGCGGAGGCAGCCCCCGCCGCCACAGCTCCTCCACCAGGACATGCCGGGCGGCGCAGGCAGTGGGCAGGGCTGCGGTGCCGGGCCCCTCGCCCAGGATATCGCGCTCGTGCCGTCGTTCCTCCCAGGCCATGCACTCGGCACGGGCGTCGGCCAGGGTGGTGGGCAGCGAACAGGCGGCCGCGGTGGCCTCGGCCAGTTGATCGGGCACCGGATGCCAGGGAACCGACCAGCCTGCCAGCGGCGCCCAGGCATCAGCGTCAACCGCCGCTTCGCCATCGGGAGCCGGATCGGCCAGATGGGCCGTTGCGCCGATGAACATGGCTTCGATGGGACTGGGAGCCAGGGCCGCCAAGAGACTGCCGTAGCGGGCCACGATGGCGGCGCGCTCGACATCGGCGCGGCCGGCTTCCGAGCGACGCGCCCGAGCGACGCGAATCATCATGCCGGGGTCGTCGGCCTCCTCGCGCAGCCGCAAGGCCTCGACGTCCGCTCCCACGGTCTCCTTGCGGCAGGCCAATTCCTCCAGGCCCGCCTTGTAGCCGCCCCACTCCTTGCCACAAAGGGAAATGGCTCGCGCCAGGGCTTCGTCCTGAACGTCCTCGTCTTCCGAGCCGTACAGGGCCATGATGCCCTCCAGCCGGTCCAGGGCCTTTTCGCGCAGGTCCTCGCCCGGCGCCATCAAGTCCAGAAGATTCATTCACCCCTCGTCAACAGAAGGGTTGACAGTGCGAAGAACATTACGGCTTGTCAAGTGCCGCGGGGCAGATCTAGTAGGAGCCGGAGGGTATGTCTGGACATGACTTGGCGGAAGAATTCGGGGCGCGCGGGGAGTGCGCCGCCCACTCTTGCCTGCCGACATTCCGCGACATGCAGTGGCGCCGTGGGCGCTGTCATGTGCTGTGGCACGACCAGCAGGGCTTGTGCTTCCACTGCGGCCGTCCGATGCCCGATCCGCTGACCCAACGCGACCGTCACCGCAAGCGGCCGGACGCCGCCACCATCGAGCATGTCCTGCCCCGCACCCTGGGCGGCGCGGCCGCCTGGCGCAATGAGGTCGCCGCCTGCCGCGCCTGCAATTCCGCCAAGGCCGACCGGTTGCCCACGCCGGTGGAATTGTGGCGGCTGGCTTGGCTGAAAAGCGCGGAGCTTGGCCCATGCGGTCGCCTGGACGAAATTCTGGACCGGCTCAGGGAGCCTATCACCTCTCGCCTAGCCCCCCTGGCAGGGTTCTAAGCACCCGCTCAGGCGGGTATGAATGCCTCCCCCCGCAAAAGAATAAGCACCAGGGAGACAGTCCGTGATCCTTGACACCGAAGACCCCGCCCTCCTCGCCCACCTGAACCCGGTCGAAGTGCAGATGTTGAAGAACATCGCCCAGCGCATCGGCATGGTGGCGCGCCAGCGCGTCGAGCAGGCCGAAGCCGAGCGCTCGTTCGGCGCCGCGCCGATGCGGGTGGAATGGGCGTCGGCGGAATAAAAAGAGAAACGGCGGAAACGCAGAGTTTCCGCCGTTTTTCTTGGTGAGCCCGCCGGGACTCGAACCCGGGACCCCATGATTAAAAGTCACGTGCTCTACCGACTGAGCTACGGGCTCCCACCGTGAAGGGGGCACACCATAGGAAGATGGCGGCTCCCGGTCAACCGGTTACTGTTTCACGTCGGCGGCGACGCGCATGTGCACGATGCGATCGGGCTTGGAGACCAGGCCGTTGTCCGACTCCGAGCCCTTGGTGATCTTGTCCACGTGCTCCATGCCCTCAGTCACGCGGCCCCAGATGGTGTACTTGTAATCCAGGCTGGGGGTAGTGCCCAGCATGATG
>DATJKV010000506.1:0-7659 GCA_035491155.1 Magnetospirillum sp.
GCTGACGCAGGGCGAAACCGACGAGCAGGTGCCCGGTCCGTGCATCCGCTGCGGCGCCTGCGTCACCATCTGCCCGTGCGGCCTGGTACCGGTGGAGATGTCCTCGTACATCCGCAAGGACAATTTGGAAGCCGCCGCCAAGGTCGGCGTGATGGATTGCTTCTCGTGCGGGTCGTGCTCGTACGTGTGCCCGTCGCACATTCCCCTGGTGCACTACTTCAACTACGCCAAGGGCGCCATCACCGCTGCCGACCGCGACAAGCGCAAGCAGGAGCAGACCAAGGCGCTGGTCGAGGCCCATAACGAACGCGTCGAAAAGGCCGCCGCCGCCAAGAAGGCCGCCGCCGCCGCCGCCGCCGCCAAGCGAGCCGCCGAAGCCGCCGCCAGCCAGCCCCAGGGCGAAGCGGCCAAGTCCCCGTCTCCCGAACAGCAGGCCAGCCAATGAGCAGCTTCACCGACAAGAGCGGGCCGTTCACCCACGCGCCCACCAGCGTGCCGAAGATCATGAACACGGTGCTGCTGGCCCTGGTGCCGGCCACCCTGTTCGACCTGTGGCTGTTCGGCTGGCCGGCCGTCTTCCTGTTCGCCCTGTCCATCGGCGCCTGCCTGGCGGCCGAGGCGTTTTGCCTGCAGATCGCCGGGCGGCCGTTGCAGCCGACCCTCTCGGATGGTTCGGCGGTGCTGACCGGCTGGCTGCTGGCCATGAGCCTGCCGCCGTGGGCGCCCTGGTGGGTGCCGCTGGTGGGCGCGGTCTTCGCCATTCCCATCGCCAAGCATGTGTTCGGCGGTCTGGGCCAGAACGTGTTCAACCCGGCCATGGTGGCCCGCGTCGCCCTGCTGGTGTCGTTCCCGGTGCAGATGACCCTGTTCGTAGCGCCGCACCCGCTGTTCGCCGCCGGCTCGCCCGGCTTCGCCGAGGCGCTCGCCATCACCTTCGGCAAGGGCACGCTCGACACCATGAGCGCCGCCTCGGCGCTGGGCTTCGTCAAGACCGAGCTGTCGCGCGGCGTCCCCGCCGCCGCCTCGCTGACGCAGTTCCCCGACTTGATGGACCTGGCCCTGGGCTCCAAGCCCGGCTCCATGGGTGAGACCTCGGCCATCCTGGTGCTGCTGGGCGGCCTGGTGCTGCTGGCCCGGCGCATCATCAGCTGGCACACGCCTGTCGCCGTGCTGGGCACCCTGTTCGTCATGGGGACCCTGTTCAACGTGCTCGACCCCGCCCGCTTCACGCCCGGCTGGTTCCATGTGCTGTCGGGCGCGTCGTTCCTGGGCGCCTTCTTCATCGCCACCGATTACGTCACCTCGCCGGTATCCAAGCAGGGCCAAGTGGTGTTCGGCATCGGCATCGGCCTGCTGACCTGGGTGATCCGCACCTTCGCCGGCTACCCCGAGGGCATGGCCTTCGCCGTGCTGCTGATGAACGCCCTGGCGCCCATCATCGATCAGCATTTCCGCCCGCGTGTCTTCGGCCGCACCCGCAAGGGCGAACCCTTGCCGCTGAAGGGGGAGCAATGAGCAAGCCCACCTACATCCACGGCGTGATCCTGGGCGCCTTCTGCCTTGGCTTCGGCGTCATCCTGGCGGCCACCGACCGCCTGACCGCCGAGCCCATCGAGCAGCGCGCGCTGGACGACAAGCAGAACTCGCTGTCGCAGGTCATCCCGGTGTCCATCCATGACAACAATCCGGTCAAGGACACGCTGACGCTGAACCATGACGGCAAGGACATCACCGTCTACCGGGCCACCCGGGACGGCAAGGTGACCGGCGTCGCCTACCAGATCGAGGGCACCGGCTATGGGGGCGAGATCCGCCTGATGATGGCGGTGGATGCCGAGGGCAAGATCCTGGGCGTCCGCGCCCTGGCCCACAAGGAGACCCCCGGCCTGGGCGACAAGATCGACGCGGCCAAGACCGACTGGATCACCCGCTTCACCGGTCTCTCCCTCGGCGCGCCGCCGGTGGAGAAGTGGAAGGTGAAGAAGGACGGCGGCCAGTTCGACCAGTTCTCGGGCGCCACCATCACCCCGCGCGGCGTGGTCAAGGCCATCCGCGAGGGCCTGGAATTCTACGCCGAGAACAAGACCCAGTTGCTGGAGGTGCGCTGATGGCGACCCAATACCGCACGATCATCAAGGACGGCCTGTGGGACAACAACGGCGTGCTGTGCATGCTGCTGGGCATGTGCCCCACCATGGCCATGACCACCAGCGCCACCAACGGCTTCGGCATGGGACTGGCGACGGCGGCGGTGATGGCGGCCTCCAACCTGCTGGTGGCCATGTTCCGCGGCTACATCACCCACGAAGTGCGTGTGCCGGTCTACATCCTCATCGTCGCCGCCATGGTGACGCTGGTGGATTTGAGCATGAACGCGTGGATGCATGAACTCTACAAGGTGCTGGGCCTGTTCATCCCGCTGATCGTGTCCAACTGCCTGCCGCTGGCCCGCCTGGAAGCCTTCGCCTCGAAGGAGAAGGTGATCCCCTCGCTTCTGGACGGCCTGTTCATGGGCATCGGCTTCACCCTGTCGCTGACCGCCATCGGCGCCGTGCGCGAGATCATCGGCTCGGGCACCCTGTTCGCCGACGCCTCGCTGCTGCTGGGCCCGGCCTTCAAGTTCATGGAGATGCGCGTCCAGCCGTCCGACATGAACGTACTGGTGATGGTGCTGCCGCCGGGCGGCTTCATGGCCACCGGCTTCATGGTGGTCGGCAAGCGCATCCTGGACCTGCGCGCCGGCAAGCAGATTTCCATGGGCGGCGCCCACGCGGTCGGCTGAGGAGAAGCAGTTATGAACGTGAAGGTGGTTTACGCCAAGCCGCAGCGCCAGATGGTGCTGTCCGTCGACCTGCCCGATGGCGCCACCGTCAAGGACGCCCTGGACAAGTCCGGCATCCTGACCCGCTGCCCCGAGATCGACCTCGCCACCCAGAAGGTGGGCGTCTGGGGCAAGGCGGCAGAACTGGATGCGGTGCTGGAGCCCGATTCCCGCGTCGAAATCTACCGCCCCATCACCTGCGACCCCAAGACGGTCAAGCGCCGCGCCAAGCCGGAAGAGGCTGGCACCGCGGGCTGAGATTTTACTTTTCCCAACGCAATGGCCGGGCTTGTCCCGGCCATTTGCTTTTCTACCGCCCCAACCGCGCCCAAGCTGCCAGGGCCGGCAGCCCAAGCACCAACTCCCGTCCACGCTTCAACAACGACAGGCCCACCGCTTGGGCGGGCGGGATACCCAGCAACGGCCCCAGCAGGGCATAGCCGCCCTCTTGCAGCCCTAAGGCTCCCGGAACCACGAAGGCGGCGCTGCGCAGGGCGAACACGGCGCTTTCCAGCATCACCGCATGGGTGACGGAGATGGGGTGGCCAAGCAGCCGCAAACCCACCCACGCCTCGGCACAGGCGGCCAGCCAGGCCGCGAGATGCAGCCCAGTGGCCACGGCCAACGCACGCGGACGGCGGTACAGCGCCATCAGCTGCACATGCAGGCCCGCCACCGGGCGCCGGTTGGGCAGCAGCCGTGCCGCCATGCCCTCCATCAGCCGGAAGCCGCCGCCATGCTGGACGGCGACGAAGCCGGCGGCGGCAACACCCGCCACCGCCAGACCGGGCACGCCCCAGTGCAGCACCTGGCTGCCCGCCACATCCATGGCCCACAGCCCCAGACCGAGCAGGCTGAACAGCAGTTGCGCCGCCACCTCGGCGGTAAGGTCTGCCACCATGCCGGCCGCAGCAGCGGCCGGCTTGATCCCGCGCTTGGCCAGGAGGCGGAGCGACACCGCCTCGCCGGCCAGCGGCACCACCGCCAGCATCTCGTTGAAACCGTCCCTCACCCAGCGGGTCGCCACCATCAGCCCGAGCCCGGCACGCGGCATGACCCGCCCCCAGGCGGCGCCGCACAACGCCACCGGCACCATGTGCACCAGCGCCAGCACCGCCACGGCAGCGAAGCCGGCGCGAGCCAGCAGGTCGGGCAATTCCGCCACCGCGGGCAAAACCGCATAGGCGGCGACGCCCAGCGCTACGACCACCAGCAGAAGACGCCCGATCATCGCCGTCTGCCCACCAAGGCGAATGCCGCCGGCAGCACCAGGGCCGAGGCCGCCACCATGGACAACAGCGCCATCATCAGCACCAGCCCCATGGAAGCGGTGCCGCGATGGGGCGACAGCGCCAGGGCGCCGAAGGACACGCCGGTCGTCAGCGCCGAGAAAAGCACCGCCCGCGCCGTGCTGGACGGCAGCATGGGCCCGCCGCCGGCCCGCCAGTTGAGGACGAAATAGACGTTGTAGGCAACGCCAATGCCGAGCAGCAGCGGGAAGGCGATGATGTTGGCGAAGTTGACCGAAATCCCCAGCGCCGCCATGAGCGCCAGCCCCAATGCTGCGCCCAGCACCAAAGGCGCCACGACCAACAAAGCATCACCCACGCGGCGCAGCACCACCATCAACAGGACCAGCGCGGCCGCCACGGCGCCGAGACCGGCCTGGGCGAAGGCTTGCAGCACCACCGTTCCGCTGTCGACGATGGCCACCGGCGCACCCGATACGTCGGACGCCACTGCGCGCACGGCGACGACGAAATCCTTCATCTCTACGGGTGTGGACAAGCGGCGGGCCGGATGGACCTCCACCCGCCCCTCGCCATGCACCCCCACCCAGTCCCTCACCAAATCGGGCGGCAGGCTTTCACGGGTAACCGGCTCGGGGGTCAGCATGCCGCGCACCTGCTCCAGTAGCGGCGCCACGCCACTGCGGACCATTTTGGCGAAGGTGACGGCGCTGCCCCGCGCGACAATCTGCCGCAGCACCGCCGCCGGCTGGGTGAAGCCGGCCGCATTCCATGCCCGCGAGGTGGATTCCAGCGCCGCGGCAATCTCGTCGTCCGAGGGAAGTTCCAGCGTCTCGGGTGGATTCAAGCTGGGACCAAGAACGTGATCCAAGTCGGCTATCATCGCCAGTTTCTCGGGCTGGCCCTCAGGGATCAGCCGCGACAGGGTCAGCACGAAAGCGATCTCGGGCTTGCCGTCCAGCCGGGCGGCCATGGCGTTGGCAGCCTCCTGGGATTCGGTAAGCACGTTGACGACATAGGGGCTGGAGGACGGGTCGGCGGCCAGATCGCGGAAGGTGGCAACCGATTCCGCCTTGGGGTCTTGCAAGTGCAGCGGGTCGAAATCGAAACTCAGCCAGCGCAATCCCACCCCCGCCGCCACCCCCAGCATCACCGCCGCTGCCAGCACGGCGACCGCATTACGGCGCAAGGACACTTCCAGGGGCGCCAAGGTGGTGAAACCGGGGTCGGCGCGCACGGGACCGGGCCGCAACAGCGCCAGCAGGGCCGGCAGCAGCGTCAGCGTCAGGCCGACACCGATGCCCATGCCGCCACCGGCGATCAGGCCCAGCTGCGACACGCCCACGTAATCGGTGGGCAGGAACGACAGGAAGCCCAGTGCGATGGCCGCAGCCACCACCAGCAGCGGCCGGGTCACCCGGGCACCAGTGGCGCGCATGGCGACGAACGGATCGTGGGCATGGTACTGCTCGTCACGGAAGCGCACCGAGAACTGGATGCAGAAATCCACCGCCAGCCCCATGAACAGCACCACGAAAGCCACTGAAATGGGGTTCAGCACGCCGACCGCCACGGCGGCGTACGCCGAGGTGAACCCCAGGCCGGCGATCAAGGTCAGCAGAATGGCGACGGTCACCCGCAGCGAGCCGACACCGACCACCAGCAGTGCCGTGACCAGAGCCAGCGACAGCAGCAGCGTCGGCGCCACCCCTTCGGCCACCGTACGGAAGTTGTCATCCGATAGCGCCACCGGCCCGGTCAGACGCACCTTGGCGGGCAGCCCCTCCGCCGCCATACGGATGGCCCGGGCCGCCGGCTCGCCCGGGACCAGGCTGGAATAGTCCAGCTTGGGCCGGGTGAGCACGACCCGGCGGGTGTCCACATGATCGCGATCCCCCATCAGCCCTTGCAACGACAGCGGCTTCGGCCGCCCTTCCAGCACCGAGCGGGCCGTAGCGGCCACCATCTCGATAGCCGGAGCCACGTCGCCGGCCGCCACCTCGCCGCGTTTGACCCCTTGCGCCATCAGCGTCAGCACCGTGAGCAGCCCGCGTGCCGACGGGTCCTGCGCCAATCCGCCCAATAGCGGCTGCGCCTGGATCAATCGGTCGGAGATGTCCTCCACCTGATCCTGGGGAAGAAAGAGCAAGGCGTGACGGCGGAAGAACAATTCGGCCGGCGGGCGTTCCACCGACAGGAAGCGCTCGTCGCCGGAAAGCCGCCTCACCAGCTCCTGCGCTGAGGTTTCCGCCAGCTCGGGCGTGTCGCCGTCGATCACCGCCACCAGCAGGTCCACTGTCTGCGGAAAGGCCGCGTCGAAACGGCTCGCCGCTTGACGGTGCGGTAGGTCGGCCGACAGCATGTGGGCCTCGTCGGAATCCAGCGACAGCCCGGTGACCGCCAGCCACAGGGCAGGCACCAGCAACAGCAGGCACCCTGCCGCCACCAACGTCGCGTGGCGCCAGCACCATGTCACCAAGCGAGCCGCCATCGATCCCCGCAGGAATTGCTTGTTGCCGCCCATCTGGGAAGTGCATCGCCCAAGCGGAAGGGGGCCTAGGACATGCGGCCGGGCCGCTTATCCCATCCGTTCCTGACGTTTCCCGCGCCCGTCTCCCCATATGAGCGCCCATGGACAAAGTTCTGGTCACCGGAGCGAGCGGGTTCGTCGGCAGCAGGGTGGTGCGCGCCCTGCTGGCGCGCGGCTACGGCGTGCGTGCGCTGGTTCGACCCAATTCGCCGCGGCGCAACCTGGATGGCCTGGACGTGGATGTGGCACCGGGCGATCTCAATGATGCCGCTTCGCTGAGCGCGGCCCTAGACGGCTGTCACGCGCTGGTGCACGCCGCGGCCGACTATCGCCTGTGGGCTCCCGATCCCAAGCCCATGCTGCGCACCAACGTCGAGGGCACGCGGGCCTTGATGCTGGCGGCGCTGGAGAGCGGCCTTCGCCGCATCGTCTACACCAGCTCGGTCGCCACCTTGGGAATCGATTCCGACGGCCCCGCCGATGAGGACACGCCATCGTCGCTGGAGCAGATGGTTGGTCCCTACAAGCGGTCCAAATACCTGGCCGAGGAGGTCGTGCGCGGTCTGGTGGCCGAACACGGCCTGCCGGCGGTGATCGTCAACCCCTCGACGCCCATCGGCCCGGGCGACATCCGCCCCACTCCCACCGGCCGGATCGTGATCGAGGCCGCCATGGGCCGCATGCCGGCCCATGTGGATACCGGCCTGAACCTGGTGCACGTGGACGATTGCGCCCGGGGCCACGTCCTGGCGCTGGAACGGGGACAGATCGGCCAGCGCTACATCCTGGGCGGCGACGATACCAGTCTGGCCGCGCTGCTGACGGAAATAGCCAAGCACCGCGGCCGCAAGCCGCCGCGCATCGCCTTGCCGTTGGCGGCGGTCGTGCCGGTCG
Organism: Magnetospirillum sp.; assembly: GCA_035491155.1. Taxonomy (GTDB): domain Bacteria; phylum Pseudomonadota; class Alphaproteobacteria; order Rhodospirillales; family Magnetospirillaceae; genus Magnetospirillum. Next base: position 7,496 of record DATJKV010000506.1, read on the forward strand.
CGCTGGTGGCCGAGGGCTGGGGGCGGCTGACCGGCCGCGAGCCCTTCGTCACCCTGGACGGCCTGCGCATGGCCCGCCATCGCATGTATTTCACCTCGACCAAGGCCGAGCGCGAGCTGGGCTACGCCCACCGCCCGGCCCGCCTGGCCGTCGCCGACGCCCTG
>DATJKV010000507.1:0-3291 GCA_035491155.1 Magnetospirillum sp.
TTACACCGTGGTACTGGTGTGCATGCCCGGCTTCGATGCACCCGACCACATGTTCGATCTGGTCACCAGCCGCATCGCCTCGGTCACCATCGGCATCGTCTGTTCCGGCCTGGTGGCGGCGCTGACCACCTCGCGCGCGGCGGAACGCGGCCTGCACCAAGCCTTGCGCCGGTCCTTGGCCGACCTGAACGACTATGTCCGTCAGGTATTCGCGAACGGCGAAGAAGGGCAGTTGGCGGCATTACGGCGCAAACTGGCCGGCGCCATCGCCACGCTGGACCCCCAATGTGAATTCGCCGCGGCGGAATCGGCCGAGGTGGCGCCGTTGCGCGATACCTTGCGTGCCGCTCTGGTGGCCATGTTCGGCATACTGACCACCGCCACCTCGCTGCGCGAAAGCCTACACCGGCTGCCGTCCGACACGGCCAGCCAGTTGGTTCCATACATCGATTCCTGCCGCGACTTACTGGAACGGATCGACCACACGCTGTCGGCGCCGGCTGACGACACGGCGGCACAATTGGCCGCGATCGATCGCGACCTGAAGCGCCTGATCGAGGACATCGAAGGCGCCTTGGCGGCCGACAATTTGCCGCTGCTGGTCGCCCAGGACCGCCTGACCGAGGTGGTGGACGAACTGCGCGTCGCCCTGGCCGGGCTGCGCGCCCTGGTGTCGGGGCAGGTGCCGGAAACCCGGCGCCACCGGCAGCGCCTGGCTTTTCACCTGGACTGGCGCGGCGGCCTGATCAACGCCGTGCGCGCCGCATTGGCCGTGTGGCTGGGCGGCGCGCTGTGGCTTCTGACCGCCTGGCCCGATGGCTGGATGCTAATGGCGATGGTGGTGCCAAATGCCGGTCTGCTGGCGTTGCGCGACCACCCGGAGAAAGACGCGGTGGAATTCCTCAAGGGATGCGTGCTGGCGTCGCTGGTCAGTTGGCTGGTGCTGCTTTACCTGTTGCCGCTCAGCGACCTGTTCTTGTGGGAATGCCTGGTCCTCGGCCCGGTGATCTTCGTCGCCGTCCTGATGTCCAGCCATCCGCGTACGGTGTTCATGGGTGTCGGCCTGGCGGTGTTCTTCCTTACCCTGCTGGCACCCACCAATCCCATGGTCTACGACGCCTCGCTGTTCCTGAGCAGCGTGTTGCCGACCATCGGCGGCGCGGCGTTGACCATGGTGGTCTTTCGCGTGGTGTTGCCCGTCGATGCTCGCGGCCATGCTCTGGCCCTGGTGCGGGTCATGCGCAACGACATCCGCGCGCTGCTCACCAACCGCCGGGAAATCACGCCTGCCGCCTGGGAAAGCCGCATGCACGATCGGATGCTGCGGTTGGTCGGCCGCATGCGGGTGAGTGAAATGCATCACCCTTCGCTGATCCGGGGCGGTTTTGCCGCGCTACGGATCGGCCGCGAAATCATTCGTTCGCGCCGTTTGCTGGCGCCCTTGGCGCACGATCCAGCCGTAAGCACGGCCATGGAGCCGGCCCGGCAGGCGTTGCGCCGACTCGGGCAGGGGGCGCCGTCGGCGGAACTGGTCAGCCTGCGCGCCGCCGCCCGCAATCTGCTGGACCTTGTCGGCGAGGGCCACCCCCAGGCCCCGGTCTTGGCCCGTGTCGCCCCCTCGTTGCTGGAAATGGCCATGCTATTGGGCCGCAACCGCCGTTTCTTCCACACCTTTCCCGTAACCTGAGCCATCCCCGATGTTCAAGGAAATCGACCTCACCGGCGTCTACGTCGCCCCCATTATTCTCTATCTGCTGCTGGCGACCCCGCTGTTCCTGGCCTGCCGCTGGGGCTTGGCGCGGCTGGGCGTGCTGTCTTTCGTGTGGCATCCCGCCCTGTTCGAAATCGCCCTGTTCGCCCTGATCCTTGCCCTTGTGGTTTCCCTGCGTTGAGACACTCCCCCATGCCGTCCCTAAGCCTTCCCCTCCGGCGGTTCCTGCGTTTCGCCTCGACCATGATGATGGTGGCGGTGTCCGCCAATCTGGTGGCGGCGCTGTGGCACCATTACATGATCGCGCCTTGGACGCGTGATGGCCGCGTGCGGGTCGAAACGGTTTCCATCGCGCCTGAGATTTCCGGCCCGGTGGCCGAGGTCAAGGTGGCCGACAACCAGTTCGTCCGCAAAGGCGAGGTGCTGTTCACCATCGACCCCGACCGTTTCCGCATCGCCGAGGCCGAGGCGGCGGCAGTGGCGGAAAGCCGCAAGAACGACATGCGCGTCGCCCAGTTGAAAAACCAGCGCCGCGCTTTGCAGAGCGACCTTGTCGTCTCGACCGAGCAGAAGGAACAGTTCTCGGGCATGGCCGCCGTGGCGGAGGCCAATTACAACCAAGCAGTGGCCCAATTGTCATTGGCACGGCTGAACACGGCCAAGACCGTCATCCGCTCGCCGGTCGACGGCTATGTCACCAACCTGCGCCTGCGCCCCGGCGATTACGTCAATGCCGGTCAGACCGCCACGGTGGTGGTGGACAAGAATTCGTTCTGGATCGCCGCCTATTTCGAGGAGACCAAGCTGTCCCAGGTCAAGACCGGGGCGCCGGTGCAGGTGCAATTGATGGGCTACGATACGCCGTTGCCGGGCCATGTGATCAGCCTGACCCGTGGCATTTCCGACCAGAACGGCCAGGCCGGAACCGGCGGGCTGGTGTCGGTCAACCCGGTGTTCACATGGGTGCGGCTGGCCCAACGCATTCCGGTACGGGTGCAACTGGACAGCATCCCGCCCGACTTGGACATCGCCGCCGGCATGACCTGCACCGTCAATTTGGCCATCGCCAAGGACCTGAAGGCCGACGCCTGGTTCCTGCCGCACTGGCTGAAGGCCAACCTGTTCTAGCGGACCGCACGAGAGGGCTGCGCCCATATTCGGACATTCTTGGGGACATCCCGCCTGTGCTATAGTGCGCGGGTATAGGCCAAAGCCCAGCCCATGACAGAATCGCTCAATCTGGTCGTGTCGCTGCTGCAGCAGATGTGCGTCTATCTCGTCATCGCCTATCTGCTCAGCAAGACGCCCCTGTTCATTCCCCTGATGCATGTGACGATCCGCCTGCCCTATCGGATCGCCTGCTATCTGGTGTTTTCCATGTTCTGCATCATGGGCACCTATTTCGGCCTGCGCATCGAGGATTCCATCGCCAATACCCGCGCCATCGGCGCGGTGCTGGGCGGCCTGTTGGGCGGGCCGTCGGTGGGCTTTGCTGTGGGGCTGACCGGCGGGCTGCACCGTTATTCCATGGGCGGCTTCACCGCGCTGGCCTGCGCCATCTCGACCATAACCGAGGGCCT
>DATJKV010000508.1:0-2223 GCA_035491155.1 Magnetospirillum sp.
TATTTGCCGCTTAGGCCCCCCTGCCCCGAAGCCGGAATGACGCCATCGAAGGTGCCTTCGCTACGGCCCAGCAGGAAAAGCTCGGCATCGGACGGGGGAACGAAGCTGTCGGTCGGCGCGAGCAGGGTATTGGTGGCTGCCGGCTGCACCATGCGGGGGGTAACGATGATCACCAGTTCGGTTTCGTCGCGCTGATACTCGGAACTACGCACCAGCGCGCCAAGCACGGGGATGTCCATCAGGCCGGTGACGCCCCGCAAGGTGTCCCTGAAGTTGCTGGACAGCAGGCCGGCAATGGCAAAGCTTTGGCCGTCGCGCAATTCCACCGTAGTCTTGGCCCGGCGGGTGGAAATGCCGGGAATGACGAAGCCTTGGGTCACGACGGCGTTGGTCTTGTCCAACTCGGACACTTCGGGCGCCACCGCCAGGTTGATCAAGTCGCCGTCGATCACGGTGGGCGTGAACGACAGACTGATGCCGAATGGCTTGAAGACAACGGTAATGACCGGCGTGCCGCCTCCTGAATAGGTCTGGGCCACCGGCACCGGGAATTCGCCGCCAGCGAGGAAGCTGGCGGTATCGCCGGACATGGCGACCAGATTCGGTTCGGCCAGAACCTTGGCCGCCCCCCGCTGCTCCAATGCATCGAGGAACAGCGACACGACGAAGTTCCCGCTAACCACCTGACCGGCGGCGATGGCGAATTGCGAGATCGACACGGGATCGAGCGTCGAGAAGGCGAAGCCGGTACTGGCCAAGTGACCGTTGGCGGGCGCAACGAAAGGCTTGAAGTTCAGGTTCTTCATCACGCTGCGCTGCATCTCGGCGACCTTGACCTGCAGCATCACCTGCTGCGCGCCGGTGACGCGCAGGTCGTTGATGACATTCCCGCTGGGAACGAAACGCTTGGCCACCTCGACCGCCTGGGCGACTTTGGCCGGGCTGCTCAGCGTGCCGCTGAGCGCGACGCCGTCGTTGACCGGCCGCACGCTGACAGTCTCGTGCGGCAGCAGCTCATGCAACGCCCCCTTGATGCCCTCGATATCGGTGCCGACGACGACGTCGACCACCGCGAGCAGGTCGCGGCCACCACGGGCGTAGATCGCCACATTGGTGGTTCCAGGCTTCTTGCCAAGCACATAGAAGGAGCGATCGGTCAGCACCACGGTATCCGCGATCTCGGGATTCCCGACGCTGATGGTGCCGATGGGCTGGTCAATGGCGACCACCTGGGACTTGTTGAGCGGCAAATTCATGGCGTGGGCCGCGTGTGTCTTGTGGGACAGCCTCAGCGCTGGCATGCGCGGGCCGTCGGCGGCCGAGAGCGGCGCGCGGATGTCGGTAGGGGCCTGCTCGGCCAATGCGGCATGAGACAGGAGGACGGCGGCGGCGCCGAGAAGGAACGTGCGGATCATCGTCATGTCTCCAGGTTTCAGCGGCGCTTGCTGGCCGAAGCCACGGCGCTGCCATCGTCGCGAACGCCGACCCGGATGGTTTCCGTGCCGCGGATGACGTCGATGCCGAGACCAGGCCCGACACTCCGTGGCGCCGCCTTGGCGGGCGTCCCGCCGGAAAGGTCGGCGATGGAGATCATCCGGCTGTTGACCGGCTGCGGATCGGTGAAGTTTCGAAGCGCCAGGCTGAGCGTCCCGATGGTGCGCCCCAGAGCCAGCTTCTGAGCCTCCTCGGGTGTCACCTCCAGGGTCACCGCCTTGGCGATGCTGGGCTTGCCCTCGTGCTCGTTGGCCTTCTGGTCGATGGCCAGCACCTTGACGTTCTGCAGCAGCACGGCGGTCTTGGGGTTGTCGTTTGGCCGCTGCGGATCCTCGGCGGAGGTCAGCATGACGTCGACGTGGTCGGCCGGGGTGATAAAGCCGGCGACGCCGAACACGTCATCAACGCGGATGGTCACCGCCCGCTTGGCCTGGTCGATGACCGAGGACAGGCTGGCCTTGCCACCCTTGCCGGTGACCTTTGAGTGCAGCACCGGCTCGCTGGCACGGATGGTTTCGAGGGCGTAGCGCGGTTCGCCGCCGACGAGTTCCTCGATGCTATGGAATGCATCTTCGGGCGCCGAGGCGGCCGCGAAATCCACCAGGCGGACATTGCCCGGCAGGAGCTGGTCGCCGAAGCGCATAGTGGCAGTGGCCACGACCACTTTCATTCCGTCGTGCGGCGGAGGGGCGGTCTGAAGACTTTTCACCAGGGAAACGGCGACAAGGG
>DATJKV010000509.1:0-4010 GCA_035491155.1 Magnetospirillum sp.
ATCAAGATGGCCCAGGGCGCCAAGCCCGGCGAGGGCGGCCAGCTGCCCGGCCACAAGGTCGACCAGTTCATCGCCCGCCTGCGTCACTCGACTCCGGGGGTGGGCCTGATCAGCCCGCCGCCGCACCATGACATCTATTCGATCGAGGATCTGGCCCAGCTGATCTTCGACCTGAAGAACGTCAATCCGGTGGCTCGCATCTCGGTCAAGCTGGTGTCGGAACTGGGTGTCGGCACCGTCGCCGCCGGCGTGTCCAAGGCCAAGGCCGACCACGTCACCATTTCAGGCTTCGACGGCGGCACCGGCGCTTCGCCGCTGACCTCCATCAAGCACGCCGGCTCTCCGTGGGAGATCGGCCTGGCCGAGACCCACCAGACCCTGGTGCTGAACAACCTCAGGAAGCGCATCTCGGTCCAGGTGGACGGCGCGCTCCGCACCGGCCGCGACGTCATCATCGGCGCCCTGTTGGGTGCCGACGAGTTCGGCTTCGCCACCGCGCCGCTGATCGCCGCCGGCTGCATCATGATGCGCAAGTGCCACCTGAACACCTGCCCGGTGGGCGTGGCCACCCAGGACCCCGAGCTGCGCAAGCGCTTCAAGGGCCAGCCCGAGCACGTCATCAACTACTTCTTCTTCGTCGCCGAGGAAGTGCGCGAGTGGATGGCCAAGCTGGGCTTCCGCACCATGCAGGAGATGATCGGCCGCTCCGAGCTGCTCGACACCAACAAGGCGATCGAGCATTGGAAGGCCGGTGGGCTGGATTTCTCCCGTCTGTTCCACAAGGTGGACAGCAAGGGCGAGCCGGTGTTCAAGCTCGAAGAGCAGGACCACGAGATCGACAACGTTCTCGATCGCCAGCTGATTGCCGAGGCGCAGCCGGCCATCAAGAGCAAGACCGCGGTCAAGATCGCCAAGACCGTGCACAACTACGACCGCTCGGTCGGCGCCATGCTCGGCGGTGCGGTGGCCAAGGCCCATGGCGGTGCCGGCCTGCCCGACGACACCATCCACGTCAAGCTGACCGGCACCGCCGGCCAGTCCTTCGGCGCCTTTGCCGCCAAGGGCGTGACGCTGGAGCTGGAAGGCGAGGGTAACGACTACGTGGGCAAGGGTCTGTCGGGCGGCAGGATCGTCATCTATCCGCCCAAGGTCTCGAAGATCGTCGCCGAGGACAACATCATCGTCGGCAACACCGTGCTCTACGGCGCCACCGATGGTGAGGTGTACTTCCGTGGCGTCGGCGGCGAGCGCTTCGCCGTCCGCAACTCGGGCGCCATCGCAGTGGTCGAGGGCGTGGGCGACCACGGCTGCGAGTACATGACCGGCGGCTGCGTGCTGGTCATCGGTCCCACCGGCCGCAACTTCGCCGCCGGCATGTCGGGCGGTGTCGCCTACGTGTTGGACGAGAGCGGCGATTTCGCCAAGCGCTGTAACATGGCCATGGTCGAGCTGGAGCCGGTGACGGCCGAGGAAGAGGCCATGGAGAAGCACGAGGGCATGACCAACGACCTGGAGACCCACGGCCGCGTCGAGCTCCTGGGCGACATGACCCGCGGCGACGCCGACCGCATTCAGGCCATGCTGCGCAACCATGCCCACCACACCGGGTCCAAGCGGGCCCATGAAATCCTGCTCAATTGGGAATATTACATGCCCAAGTTCGTCAAGGTGATGCCGGTGGATTACCGCCGCGCCCTGGAGGAAATGGCCCAGGCCCAGGCTCCCAAGGCCGCCGCCGGCGGAGCCGGCAATTCTTCGGTCTCACGGTCTTCGACCGTGGGCGCGGGAGGCCGCTAAGATGGGTAAGGCGACCGGCTTCAAGGAATTCCCGCGCCAGACCCCGGGCTATGAAAAGCCCGAGGAGCGGGTGACGCACTACAACGAGTTCACCAAGCCGCTCTCGAACGAGGAGCTGTCCAAGCAGGGCGCGCGCTGCATGGATTGCGGCGTCCCGTTCTGCCACCAGGGCTGCCCGGTGAACAACATCATCCCCGACTGGAACGACCTGGTTTACAAGAACCGGTGGAAGGAGGCCCTCGAGGTCCTGCACTCCACCAACAACTTCCCCGAGTTCACCGGCCGCGTCTGCCCCGCCCCGTGCGAGGCGTCGTGCACGCTGAACCTGGAAGACACCCCGGTCGCCATCAAGACCATCGAGCACGCCATCGTCGAGCGCGGCTGGGCCGAGGGCTGGATCAAGCCCGACACCTCCAAGCCCCGCACCGGCAAGAAGGTGGCGGTGGTGGGCGGCGGCCCCGCCGGCTTGGCGGCGGCCCAGCAGCTGGCCCGCGCCGGCCACCATGTGGTGGTGTACGAGAAGAACGCCCATGTGGGCGGCCTGCTGCGCTACGGCATCCCCGACTTCAAGCTGGACAAGGCGGTGATCGAGCGCCGCGCCGCACAGATGAAGGCCGAGGGCGTCGAGTTCCGCACCAACGCCCATGTGGGCGGCACCGTGCCGGTCTCGGAGCTGGAGGCCTATGATGCGGTGGTGCTGACCGGCGGCTCGGAAAAGCCGCGCGATCTGGCCGTGCCGGGCCGCGAGCTCAAGGGCGTCCATTTCGCCATGGACTTCCTCACCCAGCAGAACCGCCGCGTCTCGGGCGAGGGGGTGAAGGCCGAGGAGATCCTGGCTACCGGCAAGCGCGTCGTGGTCATCGGCGGCGGCGACACCGGTGCCGACTGCGTCGGTACGTCCAACCGCCAGGGCGCTGCCTCGGTCACCCAGATCGAGATCATGCCCACGCCGCCGGAGAAGGAAGACAAGCTGGTCACCTGGCCGCTGTGGCCCAACAAGCTGCGCACCTCAACCAGCCATGAGGAGGGCTGCCAGCGTCGCTGGTCCATCGTCACCAAGTCGTTCTTCGGCGTGAACGGCCAGCTGACCGGCCTGAATTGCGTCAAGGTGGACGCCCAGTTCCAGCCGCTGGCCGAGCTGACCATCGAGGCCGATCTGGTGCTGTTGGCCATGGGCTTCGTCCATCCGGTCCACGAAGGCCTGGTGGATGGTCTCAAGCTGGCGAAGGACGAGCGCGGCAACGTCAAGGCCGACACCGTCACCTACCAGACCTCCAACCCCAAGGTCTTTGCCGCCGGCGACATGCGCCGTGGCCAGTCCCTGGTGGTGTGGGCCATCCGCGAAGGCCGCCAGGCTGCCCGCGCGGTGGACGCCTTCCTGATGGGTGCCAGCGAACTGCCGCGCTGATCGCTCCTTGGTTGATGTATTGCGAGGGCCGCCCTACCGGGGCGGCTCTCTTTTTTTGCCCTATGCGTGCATAAGGCGGTACTGCCGAAAGATCGGATCGGCGGAGACGGTTTTGATAAAACGTCTAATTGACCTTAGCCGTCCGGATGGCCCAATAATGCACAAGGTCCATTCGGCGGAGCGTAACCCGGAACAATAACCGGGGGCGCAGGGAGCGGGTATGTTCATCGACAATTGGCGCGTTCGTGCGAAAATTCTCCTGATCGTCGCGGCTTCGTTGATCGGCATGGCGCTGATGGTCACCCTGGGTCTGACGAATCTGCGCAGCGAATTGCTGGATGGACGCCGGATCAAGACCCAGCACATTGTCGAAGTGGGCCAGGGCCTGATCAGCCACTACGTGGCCGAGGCCAAGGCCGGCCACATGACCACCGAGGAGGCTCAGGCCGCCGCCCTGGCTGCGCTCAAGGCGCTGCGCTACGGCGGCAACGAGTATTACTGGGTGAACGACATGCAGGCCCGCATCGTCATGCACCCGATCAAGCCGGAACTGGACGGCAAGCCCATGGCGGAGTTCAAGGACCCCGCCGGCAAGAAGCTGTTCTCCGAATTCGTCGAGGTGGTCGCCAAGCAGAAGGCCGGCTTTGTCGACTACCTGTGGCCCAAGCCCGGCTTCGACCAGCCGGTTCCCAAGGTGTCCTACGTCAAGGGCGTGGATGAATGGGGCTGGGTGGTCGGCTCGGGCATCTACATTGACGACGTGGACGCCGCTTTCTGGAAGGCCGTTACCAACCAGGGCATCCTG
>DATJKV010000510.1:0-2481 GCA_035491155.1 Magnetospirillum sp.
TCGGGACTCGTTTACAGAGGGAGCGGCCGCACCATGACCAACGCTTATCAACAGGCTTACGAGCGCTCGCTGAAGGACCCCGAGGGGTTCTGGGCCGACGCTGCCAAGGACATCAGCTGGTATAAGACCTGGGACAAGGTCCTGGACGATTCTCGCAAGCCGTTCTATCGCTGGTTCAGCGGCGCCGAGGTTAACACCTGCTACAACGCGGTGGACCGCCATGTGGAAGCCGGCCGCGGCGCCCAGGCCGCCATCATCTATGACAGCCCGGTCACCAACACCAAGCGCACCATCACCTATGCCGAGCTGAAGGACGAAGTGTCCAAGTTCGCCGGCGCGCTGAAGGGCCTGGGCGTCGAGAAGGGCGACCGCGTCATCGTCTACATGCCGATGGTGGCCGAGGCCGTCATCGCCATGCTGGCTTGCGCCCGTCTGGGCGCGGTGCACTCGGTGGTGTTCGGCGGCTTTGCCTCGAACGAGTTGGCCACTCGCATCAATGACGCCAAGCCGAAGGTGATCGTGTCCGCCTCGTGCGGCATCGAGACCGCCAAGGTGATCCCCTACAAGCCGCTGCTGGACCATGCCATCGAGCTGGCCGAGCACAAGCCGTCCGCGACCATCATCCTGAAGCGCCCGCAGGCCGAGGCGACCCTGATCGCCGGCCGCGACCATGACTGGGCCGAGATCGTCGCCAAGGCCGCCCCGGCCGAGTGCGTGAAGGTGGCCGCCACCGATCCGCTGTACATCCTGTACACCTCGGGCACCACCGGCCAGCCCAAGGGCGTCGTCCGCGACAACGGCGGCCACCTGGTGGCGCTGAAGTGGACCATGAAGAACGTCTACAACATCGAGCCGGGCCAGGTGTTCTGGGCCGCTTCGGACGTGGGCTGGGTCGTCGGCCACTCGTACATCTGCTACGCCCCGCTGTTCCACGGCGCCACCACCGTGGTGTACGAGGGCAAGCCGGTCGGCACCCCGGATGCCGGCGCCTTCTGGCGCATGATCTCCGAGCACAAGATCACCGCGCTGTTCACCGCTCCGACCGCGTTCCGCGCCATCAAGCGCGAGGACCCGAACGCCGAGCTGCTGAAGAAGTATGACATGTCGTCGCTGAAGGCCCTGTTCCTGGCCGGCGAGCGTTCGGACCCCGACACCATCAAGTGGGCGCAGACCAACCTGAAGGTTCCGGTGGTCGACCACTGGTGGCAGACCGAGACCGGCTGGGCCATCGCCGCCAACTGCCTGGGCCTGCATGAGTTCCCGGTCAAGCCCGGCTCGCCCACCAAGGCCGCTCCCGGTTGGGATCTGCAGGTCCTGGACGAGGGTCATCACCAGTGCAAGCCCGGCCAGACCGGCTCGCTGGTGGTCAAGCTGCCGCTGCCGCCCGGCACCTTCTACACCCTGTGGAACGCCGAGCAGCGCTTCTTCGACAGCTACATGGCCGAGTACCCCGGCTACTACAAGACCGCCGACGCCGGCATGATCGACGAGGACGGCTACTGCTACGTCATGAGCCGCACCGACGACATCATCAACGTCGCCGGCCACCGTCTGTCCACCGGCCAGATGGAAGAAGTCCTGGCCAGCCACCCCGACGTGGCCGAGTGCGCCGTCATCGGCGTCGCCGACCAGCTGAAGGGCCAGCTGCCGCTGGGATTCGTCTGCCTGAAGGCCGGCGTCACCAAGCCGGACGCCCAGGTGCTGAAGGAGATCGTCGCCCTGGTGCGCGAGACCATCGGCCCGGTTGCCGCCTTCAAGAGCTGCACCGTGGTCAAGCGCCTGCCCAAGACCCGCTCGGGCAAGATACTGCGTGGCACCATGCAGAAGATCGCCGACAACCAGGACTACAAGATGCCCGCCACCATCGACGATCCGGCCATCCTGGAAGAGATCGACGAGTCGCTGCAGAGCATCGGCTATTCCAAGGCCCGCAAGGAAGCCGTGGAGTAAGCTGCTCCACGGGAATCAAAGTGAAGCCGGCCAGCCGCAAGCTGGCCGGCTTTTTTATGGTTCATCGTGGATTAGCGGGGAGCACTTCCAGCCAACAGGCTCGTCATGGCCGGGCTTGGCCCGGCCATCCATGCAGTGTCGTCTGGCGCGGTGTCGGATGGATTCACGTGGATGCCCGGAACAAGTCCGGGCATGACGGCTTTCAGGGCACGCGGGTGGTCTCTTCGCCAGATGGAGAAGACCCGGGTCGATGTCGACGCCGCCATCCTAAACGGCGATCTCCACCGACCGCCCCGGGTTGCCCTTGCTTCTGGTGGGGACGAACTACGCCGCCCGCACGTCCGCCAGGAACCGGGTGATGGTGCCTTGCAGCGCCGCCGCCTGGTCCGACAGGGCGCGGGAAGCGTCGAGGACTTGGGTCGCGGCGGAGCCGGTCCGGGCGGCGGCGTCCTGGACGCCGCCCACATTGCCCGCCACCTCGGCGGTGCCGTTGGCGGCCTGTTCCACGTTGCGGGCGATTTCCTGGGTGGC
>DATJKV010000511.1:0-4124 GCA_035491155.1 Magnetospirillum sp.
ATCGAGCAGCATATGAGTCGCTACGGCGTGCACCACTTCACCCTGGTGGACGAGATGCTGTCGGCGGCACGCTTCCGGAAGATCGGCGAGGAAATCCTGGCCCGTGAGCTGGACATCACCTATTACGCCCTGGCCAAGCCCACCGCCGATTTCGACGCCGAGACCCTGGACGTCATGGCGCGCTCGGGCTGCCGCTACATCCTGTGGGGCCAGGAATCGGGCAACGAGCGCATGCTCGAGATGATGGACAAGGGCAACACGGTGGCGTCGTCGCGCGACACCCTGAACGCCGCCGCCGCCGCCGGCCTGCGCAACCACCTGTTCCTCATGGTGGGCTACCCCACCGAAGGGCTGGAGGAAGTGGAGGACACGGTGCGCTTCCTGCACGCCAACAGGGCGGCGGTGGATCAGACCCAGGCGGGGGCGTTCATGTTGGAGAAGGGCACGCCACTGTTCACGCGGCCGCAGGACTATGGCATCGCCCGGATATTCGACCGGCGTGGCGAGGGCGGTTGCCAGATGGTGGAATTCGAGGTGGCGAAGGGCCTCCAGCCCCATCAGGCGGTGGCCGCGGAGCGGGTCCTGCGCCGCAGCTTCTATGGCCGCTTCAACCCGTTCTCCAAGCTGCTGGGCGATTTCCGCGACCACGCCTTGCTGGTCTATTCCGACCTGCCCCGCCCCACCGAGCGGGTGCCCATGCCGAGTCCGGAGCAGGTGATGGCCGAGGTCCGCGTGGCGGTGAAGGCGGCGGGGTAGCTTAGCGCACCAGGGTAGTCGCCCAGTAGGCCAGCCAGCCGATGCAACCGGCGGCGGGAATGGTGAAGATCCAGGCCCAGACGATGTTGGCGGCCAGGCCCCAGCGCACGGCGGAAGCCCTGCGGGCGGACCCCACGCCGACGATGGCGCCGGTGATGGTGTGGGTGGTGGACACCGGAATACCCAGATAGGTCGCCCCGAACAGGGTCATGGCGCCGGCGGTCTCGGCGCAGAAGCCCTGGAACGGCTTCAGGTCGGTGATCTTCGAGCCCATGGTCCTGACGATGCGCCAGCCGCCCATCAGCGTGCCCATGCCCATGGCGACCTGCGAGGCCAGGATGACCCAGAACGGCACATGGAACTCGCCGCCCAGATAGCCCTGGCTGTAAAGCAGCACCGTGATGATGCCCATGGTCTTCTGGGCGTCGTTGCCGCCGTGGCCGAGGGAATACAGGGCCGCCGACAAGAGCTGCAGGTGGCGGAAGCCGCGGTCCACCAGGAAGGGCGTGGCGCGCCGCAGGGCCCAGGACAACAGCACCATCACCAGGATGGCGAGGATGAAGCCCGAGACCGGCGAGCCGACGATAGCCAGGCTGGTCTTGACGAAACCCTCAACGGCCAGGCTGCTCAGGCCGGCCTTGGCGATGCCGGCGCCCGCCAGGCCGCCGATCAGGGCGTGCGAGGACGACGATGGGAAGCCCAGCCACCAGGTGAACACGTTCCAGCCGATGGCGCCCACCAGCGAGGCCAGCACCACGTAGGGGTCGATGATCTGCGGATGGATGATGCCGGTGCCGATGGTCTTGGCCACGTTCAGGCCGAAGAACAGGAAGGCGATGAAGTTGAAGAACGCCGCCCACGCCACGGCCCAGGACGGCGGCAGCACGCGCGTGGACACCACCGTGGCGATGGAATTGGCGGCGTCGTGCAGGCCGTTGATGAAGTCGAAGGCCAGTGCCACCACGATGATAATGGTGATGGCGGGAAGGCTGAGAGTGACGGCGTCCATTGATCAGATCGTCCGGCGAAAGAACTCTTTTGCCGGACTGACCGCCATTGAGGCGGCGGCCAAGGGCGCGGATGCGCCCGCCCGGCGAGGGCAAGTACGGGCGGCGCGCGGCCGCCTGGGTATCAGACGTGGTCCAGCACGATGCCTTCAATCAGGTCGGCGACGTCGTCGCACCGATCGGTCACCGCTTCCAGCATCTCGTAGACCTCTTTCTGGCCCAAAAAGGCGATGGTCTCGGGATGGCGCGCGATCAGGTCGGACAGGCCCTGGTGCAGCACGCGGTCGGCCTCGCTCTCAATGGCGCCGACCTTTTCGCACAGCTGGGTGATGCGGACCACGTTGGCGTTGACGTCGGAAAGCAGCGGGATGGCCTCGGCCAGCATCTTGGCGCCTTCCTGGATCAACTGCGCCAGTTCCAGCATCTGCGGGGTGAATTCCTGCAACCGGTACAGCAGCGCATGCTGGCCCACGTCCTCGATCAGGTCGACGGTGTCGTCCTGGGCGGTGATCAGGGCGTGGATGTCCGAGCGGTCGAATGGTGTGATGAAGGCGCGGTGCAGCGCCATCAGGGTTTCGCGGGCGATGCTGTCCGCCTGCTTCTCGATGGCGCGCACGTCGGCGAAACGGGCCTGGCGGTCCTCGGGGGTCGCCTTCATCATGGCGATCAGCGCGCCGGAAGCCGCCACCAGACGGTCGGCATGGGCGGTGAAATTGGCGACGAAACGCTCCTCCTTGGGCATCAGGGAGCGGATAAACTTCAAAGCCATGGGGACCCATCCACCGTAATGCAGCTGTCACAAAACTGAAACGTGGCTGTCATAGCACAATGGATAGGGGCGCGTCTCCCCCTACGCGAAATGGGATAGGCAGGGTAGACCGAAGGTCAGTCGAAGCGGCCGCCGAAGTCCAGCAGCACTCTCACCAGGCCGGGTTCGGTGACCAGCAAGGCGGCCTCGCCGGGGCTCATCCAGCGGCGTTGACGCTCGTGCATCTCGGGCCAGGCATCCAGTTCGTGCGCCACCTCCAGCAGGTAGACGCGCACCTGGCAGGGAAGTTCGCGCCCGTCCTTCATGCGCTTGTAGCTGCTAAAGGTGGCAAACGGCGCCTTGAACACCGTGCCGATCAGGCCGGCTTCCTCGTAGGCTTCGGTCTCGGCCACCTGATGGGGCGCCAGCTTTCGCTCGGGCTGGCCCTTGGGCAGAATCCACCGCTTGGTCTCGCGGGAGGTTACCAGCGAGACCATGGGATGACCGTCCGCGACGCGGTAGGGCAGGGCCGCATACTGGACGAGGGCTTTCTTGGTGATGTCCTTAGCCATGATCCACTTGTGCCAGCCGCCAGGAGATGGCGGAAGGGGGTGTTTGTGACAGTTTTGTGACAGATGCGCAAGCGCGGGTGGATCGGACGCCTAGCGCAGGTCCTCCGGCAGCTCGCCCGCTCGCTCGCTCTGGCGCAATTGCTCGACGAATTGCGGAAAGGCACGAGCAACGCGGGCATGGTGGCCGCGCATGGCCTCCACCAGTCGTCCGCCTCGTCCCATAAGTCCGTCGGCCATGGCCAGCATGCGGCTGTTGGGCCAGGCACTGGGCCGGATACGCCGGATTTCCGCGAACACCTCCTCCTCACGGCCGTCGTTGTGCTGGGCCATCAGCATGGCGGCAGCGGCGGTGGAGCGCGAGATGCCCATATGACAGTGGACTAATAGGTGGTTCACCTCGCCATCGACCGCGTCCTGGCCCCACTCAAGGATGGCCCGGACGTGGGCGACCTGGGGTGGGGCCATGCCGTCGCGCTCGGTGACGATGTCGTGGAAACGCAGCGTGGTCCGCCGGTGCGCGGGCCAGACAGCAAAGTCTTCGGGATCGGGCCAGCCGGGGTCGAGGATGGTCAGCACGTCGGTTACCCCGGCCGCGCCGTGCAGGCACAATTCGGCTAATCCACAGATGGTCAGTCGGTAGGGAAGCAGCGGTCGCATCTCAGCCCAAATGGGTCGAGGGCACACGAATTCAAGAAAAAAAAGAGCCCCCGCCGGGGGTGGCGGGGGCTCCGAGTCGTGGAGGAGATCGCAAGGATCAGAGGCCGAACATCCACATCAGCGCTCCGGTCCCACCGATCAAGGCCACCGTCCCCGCGCACAAAAGTACAAGGCCCATGCCCAGGGCCGTGAGTTCGGCAAAAGCGGAGTTTTCAGCGGTCGCGGCGGTCATGATCGTCTCCAAAGGGGTACAAAGGTTCTATGGAGACGAGAGTGCGCGCATGGGCGAGCAGGAGCTTTGACCTTGGTCAGTTGAAAGAATTTCCCCTCTCCCGCCAGAGTGGGTGAGGGAGGGGCCCATCGCAGATGGGAGGGTGAGGGAGC
>DATJKV010000512.1:0-2797 GCA_035491155.1 Magnetospirillum sp.
CGGTGCCACTCGGTCTTTTCCTTGCGCTCGCCGCTGGAGCGATCCTTCCAGGTCTCCGAGGTGGCGATGTTGAGATTGACGATCTTGGAACCGTCCTGCGAGGTGCGCACCTCGGGGTCGCGCCCCAGATTGCCGACCAAAATGACCTTGTTTACCGAGCCAGCCATTGTCCCCGCGCTCCGTCTATAACTCGCGAGCGGCAACGGTTGTCGCCGCTCTTCATCTATAACTCACGAGCGGGGACAATAGCCGAACGGCATGGTGTTGCAAGGCCTCAGTTGGTGGCCTCCTTGACAGTGCGGCGGCCCTTGGCGGGACGCTGCTGGGGCACGGGGAAAGCATCGGGGTTGCGCGCCAGCTCGCCGGTGATCTGGTCCAGCGCCGCCTGCGCGAGCGTTTTATCTGCCGCCACCGTCACGGCGGCGCGGTAGGCATCGGCGGCGCCGCGGGCGTCACCCAGCAGATAGAGGCTGGAGCCCAGCCCCATCAGCGAATCGGGATCGTTGGCCCAGGTTGCCAGTGCCGCATCGTATGCCAGCACGGCCTCCCAATAGCGTCCCGCTGTCTGCAGGGCATGGGCGGCCTTGATGTAGTCGGGACGGCTGGCGGCGGCGGGCAGGTCGCCTGGCTTGAGAACCACCAGGCCCCACTGCTCGGTATCGGCCCACAGCCGCTCGAACAGGCGCAGCGACATGCGCTTGCCGGCCTGGTCGCCCGAATGCACCAGCACCTGGCCGTCGCCACGGTCGTAGCCGATGGCGACCACGCAGTTCCACAGGGGCTCGGTGGGCACGCCCAGGTTCTGCACCGCCACCACCGGGTGGCCGGCGGTCAGTTCGGTCATCATCGCCTGGGTGCCGCTGATGGGATAGGCCAGCCTGCCGTAGCGGTTGGCCGCGTCGGCCAGCGTAGCGCGCGGATCGCGGACGCCATAGAACTGGCCTTCCAGCGCCGCCGGCTTGAGGTCAAGCCCCGTCCAGTCCAGCACCATGGCCATGGCGGCCGGGCCGCAGCGGAAACCCTCCTGAGGATAATACGGAACCCCGGCCACCCGCACGTGGCCGGCGGCGTCCTGGTTGCCGGCCAGGCGTGGCCAACCGCCGGAGCATCCGGCCAACATCACCACGCACAGCATCGCTTGCAGCACACGCATGGCCACTATCCCTCCGACACCCGTTGCCGCAGTCTTTTCGACGGTAGTTTCGAGGCCTTCCACCTTATCGCGCTCAAGCCGCCCAGGCCGTGCTCTCGGAGGGGGTAGAGGCGGGAACATTCGGGGGGGCCTTTTGGGCTGCCGGTATCGGCAGTGGCGGCGCAGCCAACAGGCGAACCCGCGCCTTTAGCGACGCTCCGCCCTCGCAGTTGTCGCTACTCACGATATCTGGTAGCGTGCGCCACCGTGGCAGCCTTGCCATCCCCAAATTCTGGTTTTCCGAACCAACGGGAAGATTTCGTTGACCACACCTCCTTCGACGCCCCAGTTCGATATTACCCCCGTCACCATCGAAGAGGAGATGCGGCGCTCGTACCTCGATTACGCCATGAGCGTGATCGTGAGCCGCGCCCTGCCGGACGTGCGTGACGGCTTGAAGCCGGTGCACCGGCGCATCCTGTACGCGATGAAGGAGAGCGGCTACGACTACAACAAGCCGTTCCGCAAGTCCGCGCGCATCGTCGGCGACGTCATGGGTAAGTACCATCCCCACGGCGACGCAGCGATTTACGACGCCATGGTGCGTATGGCGCAGAATTTCTCCATGCGCCTGCCGCTCATCGACGGCCAGGGCAATTTCGGTTCCATGGACGGCGACCCTGCGGCGGCCATGCGTTACACCGAGGCGCGCATGGCGCGGTCGGCCCATTCCCTGATCGAGGACATCGACAAGGAAACCGTCGACTTCCAGCCCAATTACGACGACTCCACCGTCGAGCCGAGCGTGCTGCCGGCGCGCTACCCGAACCTGCTGGTCAACGGTGCCGGCGGTATTGCCGTGGGCATGGCCACGAACATCCCGCCGCACAATCTGGGCGAGGTAATCGACGCCTGCTGCACCTATATCGACAATCCGGAGATCACCCCGGAGCAGTTGATGGAACTGGTGCCGGGCCCCGACTTCCCCACCGGCGGCATCATCCTGGGCCGCTCGGGCATTCGCTCGGCCTACACCACCGGGCGTGGCTCGGTGGTCATGCGCGGCCGCTGCCACATCGAGGAAATCCGCAAGGACCGCGAAGCCATCGTCGTCACCGAGGTGCCCTACCAGGTGAACAAGGCGCGCATGCTCGAGCAGATCGCCGAGTTGGTGCGCGACAAGAAGATCGAGGGCGTCGCCGATCTGCGTGACGAATCCGACCGCGAGGGCGTGCGCGTCGTGGTCGAGATCAAGCGCGACGCCATCGCCGACGTGGTGCTGGCGCAGCTGTACAAGTTCACCCCGCTGCAGACCTCGTTCGGCGTCAACGCCTTGGCGCTGAATGGCGGCCGTCCGCAGATGATGCCGCTGAAGGAAATCATCTCGGCCTTCGTCGCCTTCCGCGAGGAGGTGATCACCCGCCGCACCATCTACGAGCTGGGCAAGGCGCGCGAGCGTGCCCACGTGTTGGTGGGCCTGTCCATCGCCGTCGCCAACATCGACGACGTCATCGCCCTGATCCGCAAGGCGCCCGATCCGGGCACCGCCCGCGAGGAGCTGATGGCGCGCGCCTGGCCGGCCATGGATGTGGAACCGCTGATCAACCTGATCGACGAGCCCGGCCGCGCCATCGTCGATGGCAAGTACCGCCTGTCGGAAGCCCA
>DATJKV010000513.1:0-3044 GCA_035491155.1 Magnetospirillum sp.
GGTGCCGTGGAAATACGGCTTCAAGTCCATCAAATCCATTGTCCGCATCCGCTTCACCGAAACCCAGCCGGCCACTGCCTGGAATAAGGCGAGCCCGCGCGAATACGGCTTCTATTCCAACGTCAATCCGGCGGTTGACCATCCGCGCTGGAGCCAGGCCAAGGAACGCCGCATCGGCGAATTCTTCCGCCGCAACACCCTGCCGTTCAACGGCTATGCCGATCAGGTTGCGGGTCTGTATACCGGCATGGACCTGAAGGCCCAGTTCTGAGATGGGCCGCCAACCGGTCTGGCTGAAGCCGGCGGTGTTCGCAGCCTCGCTGCTGCCCCTGGCGTGGCTGGTGTGGCAGGCCTTCTTCGGCTATCTCGGCGTCAATCCCATCGAAACCTGTAACCGCTACCTGGGCGACTGGGCGCTGCGCTTCCTGCTCATCGCCCTGGCGGTGACGCCCTTGCGCAAGATCACCGGCTGGGCGGTGCTGGCCAGGCTGCGCCGCATGATGGGGCTGTTCGCCTTCTTCTACGTTTGCCTGCATCTCTCGTCCTATCTGGGGCTCGACCTGTTCTTCGACTGGCACACCCTGGTCAAGGACGTGGTGAAGCGGCGCTACATCACGCTGGGGATGGCGGCCTTCGTGCTGTTGCTGCCGTTGGCCGCCACTTCCACCAACGCCATGATCCGCCGCCTGGGCGGGCGGCGGTGGCGTCTCCTCCATCTGCTGGTCTTTCCCATCGCGTTGTTGGCGGTCACCCATTACTGGATGATGGTGAAGGCCGACATCCGCCAGCCCATGCTGTACGCCACCATCCTGGCGGTGCTGCTGGGCTACCGGCTATTGGCCCGCGCCACCGCTGGTGCCCGACGATCCTGAGGGGGCTTGGCCTGAGGGCGCCTGGCCCATGGGCGGCTGGTTGGCTGGCGGCTGGGCCTCGGGGTTGGAGTTCGTTGGGGGGGTAGACGGGGCCGAGCCCTGTTGCTGTGACTGGGATTTGTTAGGGCTCTGGGCCTGTTCCTGCCCGCCCTTGTCGCAAGCGGCGAGCCCGATGGCGAGCCCCAGGGCGGCGGTCGCGGCCAGAATTGGCTTGAGCATGCCTCGTCCTCCGATTCGTCGAGAGTGCGTGAGTTCCTTCAGGAACGGTCCTACCTGCTCAAGGTTCCCTTTCCCCCGCGGGGCGGCCCAGGCCATAATGGGCAAAAGTCTTGCTCAAACCGGTACAGCCATGGTCCGCACCCCGATCGTCGTCCTCGCCATGCTGATGGCGTTGCCCCAAATGGCCTGGGGACAGGTCACCTTCAAGCGCTGCCTAACCGACGGCGAGGTGATGGTGGAGCAATTGGTGCGCCACGGCGTCTTCCTGCGCGAGGCCGGCAATCGCTGCGAAGAGTGGGTGCAGGGGACCTCGAAGAAATGGCGCGCCATCGACCAGCGCTTTGGTCCCAGACTGAAAAAGCAGACCGACGCCCGCGCCAAGCTGTTCGCCCGCGAATTCAAGGAAGACGCGCTGAAGGTGCGCACCTATTTCGACGGCCGGCTGGTCACCTATTTCCGCAACGTGCCGCTGACCCAGGCCTATTGCACCCATGCGGACGAGATGCTGGACGACATCACGAAGGGCGGCTGGGGCGCCTTCACCACCCAGGCCAAGATCGTGCAGAACGAGGTGCTGCTGGACTACAAGAAGTGCCAGTAGGCGTGGCCGGGCGGTTGCCCGGCCCCGAATAACCCCCGGCCCAAACAAGCCCGTAGGCATGGCCGGGCATGGCCCGGCCGTGGACCTTATTGGCGCGTGCCGAACCGCTGCATGACCGGCTGTGCGGCCGTGCCCGCCGTGCCTGCGGAAATTTCCATCAGCTTGACGCTTTCCTGCAGGAACGAGTCCATGCTCTGGCGCATGAAGTTGCGGTGCACGTTCAGCATGTCCTCGACCGTGCGGCAGGTCATCATCTCGTTGGCCGCCTTCAGCCCCATCTGCAGGGATTGCTGGGTGTAGCTCAGCATCTCCCAACTGACATCCTGGGCGCCCTTGGCCAGGCGGGCGCTGCTCTCGATCAGGCCGCCGATGTCTTCACGGGACAGCTCGCCCATGTCGGAATACAGCCGGGTGCCCTGGCCCAGCAGCGAACGCGCCTGTTCGGCCTGGCGGCGCGCCACCTCGGCAGCCTGGTTCAAGCCCTGGCCGGCCGTCTCGGCGGCGGTGGCGACCGGGTCCTTGTCGTCCTTCTTCGCAGCCATGATCGCTCTCCTGAATTCTTTGCCCTGGTTGAGGGGCCCCTGGTTAAGGGGCACATCCTATCCGTGGGGCCTCGGCCCGGTCTTTATGCGTGACGGGGGATGGGATGGGACAATCGGGGGAAAGCGCAAGGAATGGGTAGGCCGGATGGGAAGCTGGCAAGCCGTCTGGTGGCCGAAGCCATCTTTTGAATGCGACAAATGTCGGTCTCCTACCACGCGAGGATATGCCTGTGACCGATATCTGCCTAACCGAGTCTTCGCCGGCTTACCCCGACGAGTCGGGCCCGGTGCGGGCGCGGGTCAAATGGTTCAATGTGGAGAAGGGCTTCGGCTTCGTGACGCCGCTCGACGGCCAGCCCGAGGCCTTCCTGCACGCCTCGGTGCTGTCGCGCGGCGGCGTGGGCCGCCTGGGCGAGGGAGCCGAACTGACCTGCGACATCGCCGATGCCCCCAAGGGTCGCCAAGTGGTGCGCGTGATCGAAGTGCTGGTGAGCGAGCAGCCGCCCGAGCCTGAACTCAGCCTGGTCGGCGTGGTCAAATGGTACCAGTTGGAGAAGGGCTTCGGCTTCATCGTGGCCGAGGATGGCGACCGCGATGTGTTCGTGCACAAAAGTGCGCTGAAGCGCTCGAACCTGGAACTGCTCTCCAGCGGCCAGCGCGTGATGATGGCGGTGGTGATGAATGCCAAAGGCCGCGAGGCCCGCGCCCTGGTGGTGCTGCCGCCGCAATAACCGGCCCCGGAAATGACATCGCCCCGGCTTCCGAGGGAAGCCGGGGCGATTATCGTTCGCCGATGGCGCCGAGGATTAT
>DATJKV010000514.1:0-2540 GCA_035491155.1 Magnetospirillum sp.
TCAACCCGGCCGGGTCTGGCCCGAGCCCAGCACCTTGTACTTGAAGGTGCACAGCTGCTCGACACCGACGGGGCCACGGGCGTGCATGCGGCCCGTGGAAATGCCGATCTCGGCGCCCATGCCGAACTCGCCGCCATCGGCGAACTGGGTCGAGGCGTTCCAGCAGACGATGGCCGAGTCGCAGCCGTTGAGGAAGGTCTCGGCCGCCGCCGGGTCCTCGGTGATGATGGCCTCGGTGTGGTGGCTGCCGTAGGTGTTGACATGCTCCACCGCGGCGCGCACGCCATCGACCACCTTCACCGAGATGATGGCGTCCAGGTACTCGGTACGCCAATCGGCCTCGGTGGCGGGCACCACGCGGGCGTCCATGCCCTGCGTGGCGGCGTCGCCGCGCACCTCGCAGCCGGCGTCCAGCAGGTCCTTGACCAGCACGGGCAGCAGCGACCGGGCCTTGGCGTCCACCAGCAGGGTCTCGGTAGAGCCGCAAACGCCGGTGCGGCGCATCTTGGCGTTCAGCAGCACCTTGCGCGCCATCTCGGCATCGGCGGCGCCGTCAACGTAGGTGTGGCAGATGCCTTCCAGGTGCTGGAACAGCGGAATGCGGCTTTCCGCCGAGACACGCGCCACCAGGCTCTTGCCGCCACGCGGCACGATGACGTCGATGTACTCGACCATGGTCAGCATCTCGCCCACGGCGGCGCGGTCGGTGACCGGAACCATCTGCACCGCCTCGGCGGGCAGGCCGGCGGCGGCGATGCTTTCGGCCAGCGCCGCCATGATGGCGCGCGACGAATGGAAGCTTTCCGAGCCACCACGCAGGATGGCGGCGTTGCCCGACTTCAGGCACAGGGCTGCGGCATCGGCGGTGACGTTGGGGCGGCTTTCATAGATGATGCCGATCACCCCCAGCGGCACAGCGACACGCTGGATCTTGAGGCCGTTGGGCCGCTCCCACTGGTCGAGCACGCGGCCCACGGGATCGGCCAGATCGGCGATGGCCTCCAGCCCCGCCGCCATGGCCTCGATGCGGGCGTCGTTCAGCATTAGGCGATCCAGCAGGGCCTTGGTCAGGCCTTTGGCCTCGCCCGCCGCCATGTCGATGGCGTTGGCCTCCTTGATGGCCGGCGCCGCCGCCCGCAACGCGGCGGCCGCCTTGCGCAATGCCGCGTCCTTGGCCGGGCCAGGCACCAGCGCCAACTGGCGGGCGGCGGCACGGGCCTTGCGGCCCAGTTCGGTCATCAGCGCGGGAATGTCGGTCGTCATGGCCATCTTCCTGAATGAACGATCACAAAGTACCGGGAGTTGACGGCGACTCCAAGGAACCGCGCGCGCAATCCGGTGTTCAACCTTGGTACACCACACGGGAGAGCCCCATGCGCGCACTCTTTTCCTCCCTCGCCCTTGCCAGCATGCTGGGCCTTTCCGCCTGCGGCGGCGCTCCGGAAGAACGCACCGTGGTGGTCAACCCACAGCCTAGCCAGACCGTGGTGGTGCCGCCGGAAGGCAGCGTCCGCCGCTGCCCAGCGGGCCAGACGGTGTGCTGACCGGGCCTATCCTTCCATCACCAGATCGTCGCGGTGGATCAGTTCGTCGCTTCGGCGATAGCCGATCACCGCGTCGATCTCGGCCGACTGGCGGCCCTGGAGCTGGCGGCATTCGTCGGCGGAATAGCCGATGAGGCCGCGGCCCAGCACACGGCCGTCGCCGTTCCTGACCAACACGCAATCGCCGCGCTGGAACTCTCCGTCCACCGCGGTCACGCCGGCCGGTAGCAGGCTGCCCCCCTTCTTCAGCGCACGGGCGGCACCGGCATCCACGGTGAGCGCGCCGGCCGGGCTCATGGACCCATAGATCCACTGCTTGCGCGCGGTGCGCGGCGAGCCCTCGGGGATGAACCAGGTCGAGGTGGCGCCGTTCTCCAGCGCGGTGAGCGGGTTCAGCGGCTCGCCCTTGCAGATGGCCATGCGGCAGCCGGCGGACAGGCAGATGCGCGCCGCCACCAGCTTGGTCACCATGCCGCCCGAGCCGTAGCCGGTACCGGGGTCGCCGGCCATGGCCTCGATCTCCGGGGTGATCTCGCGCACTTCGGGCAGGTGGGTGGCCGAGGGATCGCGGCGGGGATCAGCGGTGTACAGGCCGTCGATATCCGAGAACAGCACCAGCGCGTCGGCCGAGATCATCTGCGCCACGCGGGCGGCCAGGCGGTCGTTGTCGCCGAAGCGGATTTCGGTGGTCGCCACCGTGTCGTTCTCGTTGATCACCGGCACCGCACCCAGGCTCAGCAGGGTGTCCAGGGTCTGGCGGGCGTTGAGATAGCGACGGCGATCCTCGGAATCATACAGCGTCAGCAACACCTGGGCGCAGGTGATACCGTGACGCGCCAGCGCCTCCTGGTAGGCATGGGCCAGCTGAATCTGGCCGGTGGCGGCGGCGGCCTGCTTTTCCTCCAGCTTCAGCGGCGGGGTGAGGCCAAGATGGCGGCGGCCGACAGCCACGGCGCCCGACGACACCAGCACCACCTCCTGGCCACGCTTGCGGGC
>DATJKV010000515.1:0-8885 GCA_035491155.1 Magnetospirillum sp.
GCCATCGAGCGGATTGCCAAGGAGCTGCCTGAGTGCGGCATCGTGCTGGGCCTGTCCAACATTTCGTTCGGCCTGAAGCCGGCGGCGCGCCAGGTGCTGAACTCGGTGTTCAACGACCACGCCGTCAAGCGCGGCATGACCGGCGCCATCGTCCACGTCTCCAAGATCCTCCCGCTGCATACCCTGGCCCCCGAAGAGGTCAAGGTGGCGGAAGACCTGATCTTCGACCGCCGCGCCGAAGGTTATGATCCGCTGCAGGCCTTCATCGCCCTGTTCGGCGACCGCAAGGCCGCCGACATGAAGAAGGAACTGCCGGCCAACGTCGAAGACCGCCTGAAGCAGCGCATCGTCGACGGCGACCGCACCGGCCTGGATGATGATTTGGGCGAAGCCATGGCCCAGGGCTGGAAGCCCCTCGACATCATCAACAACCTGCTGCTGGAAGGCATGAAGGTGGTGGGCGAGCTGTTCGGCTCCGGCAAAATGCAGCTGCCCTTCGTGCTGCAATCGGCCGAGACCATGAAGGCCGCCGTGGCTTACCTGGAACCCCACATGGAAAAGGCCGAGGGCTCGGCCAAGGCCACCATCGTGCTGGCGACGGTGAAGGGCGATGTCCACGACATCGGCAAGAACCTGGTGGACATCATCCTCACCAACAATGGCTACAAGGTGCACAACATAGGCATCAAGCAGCCGATCGGCGACATCATGAAGGCCGTCGAGCAGTACAAGCCCGATGCCGTCGGCATGTCGGGCCTGCTGGTGAAGTCCACCGTGATCATGCGCGAGAACCTGGACGAGATGAAAGCCGCCGGCCTGGACATCCCTGTCCTGCTGGGCGGCGCCGCGCTGACCCGCAAGTACGTGGAGGAGGATTGCCTGCGCGCCTATGGCGGCCAGGGTGTCGCCTATGCCCGCGATGCCTTCGACGGCTTGGATTTGATGAGCAAGGTGGCCGAGGGCAGCTTCGACACCTATGTGGCCGCCCGTGCCGCCGCACCGCGCTCGGGCAATTCCAAGCGCATCGGCCAGCCCGTGGACACCGGCACTTTGCGCCCGGTGGATTGGGACGAGGTCAATCTGCGCCGCGCCGAGCTGCACAAGGACGTGGCCGTGCCTACGCCGCCGTTCTGGGGTGCCCGCGTCATCGAGAACGTGCCGCTGTCCACGCTGGCGCCGTACCTGAACGACACCATGCTGTACCAGTTCCACTGGGGCTATAAGAAGCAGGGCCGCACCATCGACGAGTTCAAGGCGTGGGCGGCCAAGGAGCTGAAGCCCATCGCGCTGGACATGCTCAAGCGCTGCGAGGCCGAGAGCATCCTCAAGGCCCAGGCGGTCTACGGCTATTGGAAAGCGGCGGCCGAAGGTGACAGCGTCGTGCTGTTCGACCAGGACGGCACCACCGAGGTGGCTCGCTTCGGCTTCCCGCGCCAGGCCAAGGAAGGCGGCCTGTGCTTGGCCGACTTCTTCCGCCCGGTTGGAAGCGGCGAGCGCGACGTTATCGGCCTGCAGGTGGTGACCATGGGCAAGCGCGCCACCGACGTGGCCGCCGAGTGGTTCAACGCCAACAAGTACCAGGACTATCTGTACCTGCACGGCCTGTCGGTGGAGATGGCCGAAGCCATGGCGGAATACACCCACAAGCGCATCCGCGCCGAACTGGGCTTTGCCGCCGAGGATGCGCCCGAGACCGAGAAGATGCTCAAGCAGCACTATCGCGGCTCGCGCTACAGCTTCGGCTACCCCGCCTGTCCGAACCTGGAGGATCAGAAGGCGCTGCTGTCCCTGCTGGGCGCCGAGCGCATCGGCGTGACCCTGTCCGACGAGTTCCAGTTGGAGCCCGAGCAGAGCACTAGCGCCATCGTGGCGCTGCATCCGCAGGCCAAGTATTTCAGCGTGTAGCTTGCAATATCACCCTCTCCCGTCCGGCGGGAGAGGGAGGGGCCCGCTTGCGGGAGGGTGAGGGAGCCGGAGATTCGGTGCTCGGGGCTCCCTCACCCGCCCCTTCGGGGCACCCACTCCCGTGGGACGGGAGAGGGAAGAAATGTCACCCTACGATCCGGTACACCACCACTTCCCGCCGGGTGCGGTCCTCCAGCTCCAGGCTGGTGACCACGGTGGTGCGCGCCACTTCCAGCAGGCCGGTCTTGGGCAGGTAGGCGCGGCCGGGGTCGGCCATCAGCACGGTGGCGCCGGCGGCGGCGAGCTTGCGCAGCCAGGGGAAAATGTGGTCCGTCATCGGGCGCTCGTAGCAGACGTCGCCGGCTACCACCACGTCCCAGCGGCAGGCGCTGCCCACCACGTCATCCTTCACCACCTCGACGGTGACGCCGTTCAGTTCGGCGTTCATGGGAATGACCATGCAGGCCAGCGGATCAATGTCGGCGGCCTCGACGAAGGCGGCGCCGTTCTTGGCGGCGGCCACGGCGGAGGCGCCCGAGCCGGCGGCGAAATCCAGCACGCGCTTGCCGCGCACCAGATCGGGATTGTCCAGGACGTAACGGGTCAGGGCCTGGCCGCCGGCCCAGCAGAACGCCCAATAGGGCGGCGGCAGGTTGACCCGCAGCAATGCAGCCTCGGTGGCCTCCCACAGCGGCGTCACCTCGGTGGCAAGCCATAGGTCGATCTCGGGGCAGGCCGGGGGGTGCGCCACCTCGGTGACCTCGCGGATGAACTGGCAGGGGTCTTGAGCCATGAGGACTCTCAATCGTTCGGCGTCCAGCATGGGGCAAAACTCCAGGGATATAAAAGAAGAACTAAACCAATTTACCGGCGACGATGGCGGCCAGCAGCATCCAGCCGAAGAAGCGGTTGGATTTGAACTTGGTCAGGCAATCGGCCGGATCGTCGATATTGCCTGCCGCCACTTGCCAGTACAGCTCTACACCGGCGATGGCCAGCAAGGGATAGAACGCCCAGCCCAATCCGGCGGCCCAGCCCGAGGCGGCAATCAGGGCCAAGGTGCCGGTATAAAAGCCGACGATCCAGCGGGGGGTCGCCGCGCCCAGGCGTAGCGCAGTGGACTTCACCCCGACCATGATGTCGTCCTCCTTGTCCTGGTGGGCGTAGATGGTGTCGTAGCCCAGTGTCCACAGGATGCCGGCCCCGTAGAGCAGCAGGGCCGGCACGCCCAGCTCGCCCTTGACCGCAGCCCAGCCCATCAGCGCCCCCCAATTGAAGGTCAGTCCCAGCCAGGCCTGCGGCCAGTAGGTGATGCGCTTCATCAGCGGATAGGGGAAGACCAGGGCCAGGGAAGCAATGCCGACCCCGATGGCGAAGCCGTTCAACTGCACCAGGATCAATAAACCCACCACCAGCTGCGCCGCCAGGAAGGCGGCGGCCTGCTTGACGCTGACTGCTCCCGAGGGGATGGGGCGGCCCTTGGTGCGCTCCACCAGGGCGTCGAACTTGTGGTCGGCGATGTCGTTGACGGTGCAGCCCGCCCCGCGCATCACGATCGAGCCGACGGCAAACAGGGCGAACAGCCAAAGGTCCGGCCAGTCGGGGGCGGCCAAGGCGGCGCTCCACCAGCACGGGAACAGCAGCAGCCAGGTGCCGATGGGCCGGTCCAGCCGCATCAGCCGCAGGTACGGCCGCGCCACCGGCGGAACCCAGCGGTCGATCCAATTGCCGACGGGAATGTCGCCGTTCAGGGCGGGGGCTTGGCTCATGGGCGCAAGCTTTAGCCCAGCGGACCGGGGTTGTCGATTTTCTTGTGGGCGGGCTGGACGGACCAGCGCCAGCGCGCGGGTCCGTGCCCTGTGACCGAGCTTAGTGCTGCGCCGTCTTGCGGATGGCCTCGACGATTTCCTTGCCGACGCGGCCCTCGGCATCGCGATAGACAGGTTCCACCGCCTTGCGCAGGGCGTCGCGCTCTTCCGGGGTCAGGTCCACCACGGTGATGGTGCTCATGGCGCGAATTTTCGCCAGGGCCGTGTCGTTGCGGCTCTTGGTGATGGCGGTCTCGTAGGCGGTGGTTTCGTCCATGGCGCCTTCCAGAATGGCGCGGATGTCGGGCGGCAGGCCGTCCCAGAACTTCTTGTTGGTCACCACCGCATAGGCCATGTAGGCGTGGTTCGACACGGTCAGGTACTTCTGCACCTCGTAGAATTTCTGCGTCAGAATGTTCTCTGCGGGGTTCTCCTGGCCGTCGATGACGCCGGTCTGCAAGGCAGGATAGACCTCGGAGAACGCCATCACCTGCGGCATGGCGCCCCAGGCGCGCATCTGGGCATCCACCACCTTGGACGAGTGGATGCGCAGCTTCTGGCCGCGGAAATTCTCCACCTTGTTGAACGGCTTGTTGCTGGTCAGCAGCTTGAAGCCGTTGTCCCAATAGGCCAGGCCGACCAGGCCCTTGCTCTCCATCTTCTTCAGCAGGCCGCGGCCGATGGGGCCTTGGGTGACGGGGCGCACTGCGTCGTAGTCGTCGAACAGGAAGGGCAGATCGAAGGCTTCGAATTCCTTGATGCCCAGCGGGCCGAACTTGGTGACGCCGGGTGCCAGCATCTGCACCGCGCCCATCTGCAACGCCTCCAGCTCCTCCTTGTCCTTGTAGAGCTGACTGTTGGGGTAGACCTCGACCTTGACCCGGCCCTTGGTGCGTTCTTCGGCCAGTTTCTTGAACAGCTCGGCGGCTTGACCCTTGGGGGTGTCCACGGCGGCGACGTGGCTGAACTTGATGATGATGGGCAGGCTCTCCGACGCCAATGCGGGTGCGGCGCCCAACAGCGCGGCCAGCAGGCAGCCGGCGGCAAAGCGGAAATTCGGCATGGGGTGCGTTCCTCCCTGGGTGAGCGTTCTTCGGCTCTATGAGGATTGTTCCCTTGTCCGCGCATCCCAGGCCAGTTGTGGAAAACCGATGGAGCGCCGTTGCATCCATTAATATCTCTTTTACGCGTAATAGGAGATGGTTGTCCGGCTATCCAGAATGGAGGGCGAGATGATTGACGCCGTGAAGGCGCGGCCGTTCCCGGCCAATGGGCAGAAAGCCGCAGCGACAGCGCCCCAGCAGGCCGCCGAGGTGGTCTTCGTTGAGGATGAACGCACCAAGGCCGACCGCGCCGCGCTGGATCAGGTGGATCGCGCTATCGCCGAAATGCGCCGAGGCCGCAAGGCCGACGCCCGGGCGGATTTGGATCGCATCAAGAGAGAGATGGACCTGCTGCGGCTGCTAGGGGGCCTGGATCCCAAGAAGCTGGCCCGCGATCTTGTTCGCCTGTCGCGCGAGCTGGGGAAGGCGGCCAGCCAATACGCCAGCGCGGCCGGCGTGAAAGAGCCTTCTGGCGGAACCAACAGCCAAGCGCCCGACGGTGTCGCCGCAGAGCAGGTCCATGCCTACGGCAAGAACCAGATCGCGGCCGATGCTCTCCAGGCGGACGCCGAGTTCGCCGGCCAAGTGCGCGATCTCTGCGACCGGGCCAACGCCCTGCTTGCCGAATTGCGGCGGCGGGCCGCCCAGCATCGCCCGAGGCGGTCGCGGGAAGAAGGTGAGTGGGACATGCTGAACCGGCAAATCGGTCAATTGTCGAGCGGTGCTGAAGGGGCGCTGCTGGACGCCCCCGCACCTACGTCCTTGCAGACGTCCTTGGACGTGTAAGGCTAGGCCAGGCTGGCGATGCGCTCTTCGAATTCCTGGACCAGAGTATCGAAGGCGTCCTCCACTTCGGCCTTCAGGTCCTCCCAGGTGCCGTCGGGTTCGTCTGACAGCGCCTCCAGCATTTCGTGCACGCCGTCACGGCGTTGCTCCAGCCACCCCAATTGCGTCGCCAATTCGGCCTTCAGGCCGTCATTCGCGCTGTCCATCAGGCGGCCGCGGATGGATTCGATCTGGAACGACAGGTCGCGCAGGCGTCGCTCCATGCCAACCTGATAGGCTTCCCTGCCCATTCGCGTCTCTCCAGTCGTCGTGGGGACTGCGAAAAGGCTGCGCCGCGGTGCCCTTTCGACGCAAGCATGCATCGGTGATAGGGCTACCGCTTATGGAGAAACTAAAGGATCTCCAGCACGCTCTCGGGCGGACGGCCCAGGGCGGCCTTGCCGTTGGCCAACACAATGGGGCGCTCGATCACGGCGGGATGGGCCACCATGGCGGCGATCAACTGGGCATCCGAAAGGGCGTCTGCGTCGATGCCGGCCTCGGCCGCTTCCTTCTTGCGCAGAATGTCACGCGGCGACTTGCCGAGCAGCGCCAGGATGTGAGCCAGTTCATTGGCCGTGGGTGGGGTTTTGAGGTATTCCACCACCTTGGGTGCCACGCCCTTCTCCTCGATCAGCTTCAACGTCTCACGCGACTTGCTGCACTTGGGATTGTGAAGGATGGTGACTTCGG
The DNA here is from genome assembly GCA_035491155.1 of Magnetospirillum sp. GTDB lineage: Bacteria > Pseudomonadota > Alphaproteobacteria > Rhodospirillales > Magnetospirillaceae > Magnetospirillum. The sequence continues at coordinate 6,335 of DATJKV010000515.1, forward strand.
CCATGGGGGCTCGTCCCTTGATGTTGCGGTTGCCACCCTGCAAGGTAGGCGCCCGCCCAACTTTCGTCAAAGTCCCCGTCCATATCTGGGCATACGTGATACCACCATGTTGAACATTATGATCCGACCGCTCTCCCGGGCGTGCGCCGCCCTGCTTTTGGCGCTCACTTTCGCCCTTCCCATCGCTCCCTCCGCCTGGGCCCAGGACCAGCGCCCGTCCCATGACGGTGGCGTCAAGGTCGAGGAATTGCAGCGGTTGGTGGATACGCTGGAAAGCGACGTGGACCGCAAGCGGCTAGTGGACCAGCTGAACGGCCTGATCGCCGCCCAACGCAAGGGCGACAGCGAGGCCGACCTGGGCCTGCTGGGCACGGTGTCGGATCGGCTGGAATCATTGGGCAACGATGCCATGGACGCCATCGCCACGCTGGAGGATGCGCCCAAGCTGCTGGCCTGGGCGACGGCCCAGCTGACCGATGCGACGGTGCGGGCGCGCTGGGGCGATACCCTGGGCAGGCTGCTGGCCATGCTGGCGGCCGGCATCGTCGCCGACCAAGTGCTGGCCCGCCTGTTACGCCGTGCCGAGTCGGTGACCGTGCCGCGTGCTGGCGTCGGTTTGCTCGGCCGTCTGCCGCTGGGCTTGGCCCGCGCCCTCATGCGCCTGGTGCCGGTGGCCGGCTTCATCGGCGCCTCGTACGGCATGCTGTCCTTCCTGGCCCTGTTGGGCAATCCGCGCATCGCCGGGCTGATGATGGGGGCCGCCTATGCCTCGGTGCGGGTCACCATGGTCTTCACCCGCATGCTGGTGGCGCCGCGCACGGCATCCCTGCGCCTGATTCCCGTAGATGACGAGACCGCCGAATATCTGGTGATCTGGGTGCGCCGCCTGGCCGGTGTCGGTGTGTTCGGCACCTTCGCCGCCGAGGCTGCCCGCCTGCTGGGCCTGCCGCGTGGCGGTCACCTGTTCCTGCTCAAGGGCTTAGGGCTCGCTATCACCACCATGCTGGTGATTTTCATCTTGCAGAACCGGGGTGCCGTCGCCCGCTTCCTGCGCGGCCATGGCCAGGATGGCCGGCTGGCGGCGGTGCAGAACCGCCTGGCCGAAATCTGGCACGTGCTGGCCTGCATCTATGTTGCCGCCGGCTATGCCGTGTGGGCGCTGAAGGTCAAAGGCGGCTTCGACTTCATGCTGCGCGCCAGCCTGCTGTCGGTGGTCATCCTGACGGTGGCGGCCATGCTGTCGGCGGGGCTCAGGCGCACCATCGAGCGGGGCTTCGCCATCAGCCAGGACGCGCGCCAGAACTTCCCGCTGCTGGAGGCGCGCGCCAACCGCTACCTGCCGGTGCTGCACGTGGTGCTGCGTGGCGCCGTCGCCATCGCCACCGCCATGGCGCTGGCCCAGGCGTGGGGCTTGGATACGCTGGGCCTGTTGTCCTCGGATGCCGGCCGCCACGTGGTGACGTCGGGCATCAGCATCGGCGCCGTACTGGTCGGCGCCCTGGTGGTATGGGAGCTGGTGTCGGGTGCCATCGAGCGCTATCTCGCCGCCACCGACATCGACGGCCATGCGTTGCAGCGTTCGGCCCGCATCCGCACCCTGCTGCCGCTCTTGCGCAACGCCCTGTTCGTGGTGCTGGTGGTGATGGTCGCGCTGGTGGTGCTGGCGGAAATGGGCGTCAACATCGCCCCGCTGATGGCCGGTGCCGGCGTGGTCGGCGTGGCCATCGGTTTCGGCTCGCAGACCCTGGTGAAGGACGTCATTACCGGCGCCTTCATCCTGTTCGAGGACACCGTGGCGGTGGGCGACGTCATCAAGCTGGATGGCCATTCCGGCGTGGTCGAGGCCATGAGCATCCGCGCCATCCGCCTGCGCGACGGCAGCGGCAACCTGCACACCATCCCGTTCAGCTCGGTCAACACTGTCATCAATATGAGCAAGGATTTCGGCGTCGCCCTGTTCGAGGTGGGTGTGGGCTATGGCGAGGACCCGGATGCCGTGATCGCCGTGCTCAAGGAGCTGGGCGAGGAGATGTATGCTGATGAGAAATTCGGCGCCGATATCGTCAACCCGATCGACGTCCTCGGCCTCGACCGTTTCGACGCCTCGGCGGTGGTGATCAAGGCCCAGATGAAGACCCGGCCCACTCGCCAATGGGCGGTTCAGCGCGAGCTCAATCGTCGCATCAAAAAGCGCTTCGACGAGCTGGGAATCGAATTCCCCTTCCCGCAGACCACCGTATGGTTCGGCGAGGGCAAGTCCGGCAAGGCCGCTCCACTGCGGGTCGCCATGCAGGAGGAAATCACCGCGCTGCCCAAGGTGGCGAACTAGGCGTCTTCAAGCGCCTCGGGGCTCTCCGCCTCGATGACCTGGCGGCAGGTGTCGAAGTCGAAGCCGGCGCGGGCCAGGGCGGCCAGGTCTTTCTGGCGCATCTCGTCGCGATCCGACAGCCGGAAGGGGCCCAGCCGGCGCTTCTTCGCCAAGCGGATGGCGGCGGCCAAATCGGGCTCGGGGACGTCCTCGGCCAGCTGCGCTAGCGCGCTGGCCGCCAGG
>DATJKV010000516.1:0-9768 GCA_035491155.1 Magnetospirillum sp.
ATCCTGTCCGGCTTTGCCACTCCGGTGCAGAACATGCCCGACTGGCTGCAAACCGCCACCCTGGTCAACCCCATGCGCCACTTCCTGGTGCTGTTATGGGGCCTGTTCCTCAAGGACCTGCCTGCCGCCCTGGTCTGGCACTCCCTCTGGCCCATGGCCGTGGTCGCCGCGGTGACGCTGACCGGGGCGGCGTGGCTGTTCCGCAGACGGATGTACTAACGCACTGTCTACCCGTTGTTTCATTCGCGCTTCACCCTTCCGGACAGATCAAAGTCCAGCTATTCTGCGCAAGTTGGTCATCCCGCAGATAAGGGAGGAACAATTGCAAGAAGCCAAGCGGACGACTGATTTCACCGACATGCGCCGCCGTATCAAGGCGATCTTGATCGGCTCGGCCGGTAACCTGGTCGAGTATTACGACTTCTACGCCTATGCCGCCTTCGCCCTATATTTCGCCAAGTCCTTCTTTCCCGAGGGCGACGAATTGGCGCAGCAACTCAACGCCGCCGTGCTGTTCGCCGCCGGCTTTCTGGCACGCCCCTTTGGCGGATGGCTGTTCGGGCATCTGGCCGACCGCCACGGCAGACGCATGGCGCTTACCCTGTCGGTCCTAATGATGTGCCTCGGTTCGCTGACCATCGCCATCACCCCCACCTACCAGTCCATCGGCATCGCCGCGCCCGCCATCCTGGCGCTGGCCCGCATCTTCCAAGGCCTGAGCCTGGGTGGCGAATACGGCACCAGCGCCACCTATCTGTCCGAGGTTGCCGATCAAAAGAACCGCGGTTTCTATTCCAGCTTCCAATACGTGACGCTGATCGGTGGTCAGTTATGCGCCATCGTCATCCTGCTGATCCTGCAGCAGTTTCTGCTGACTCCCGAGCAATTGCGGGCTTGGGGCTGGCGCATTCCCTTCGCTATTGGCGGCTTGCTGGCGATCTTCGCCGCAGTCATGCGCCGCAACCTGTTCGAGACCGAGGCCTATGCGGCCGGCAAGGCGGCGCGCAAGCACGACAGTTCGCTGCGGGAACTTTTCCAGTATCCGCGTGAGGTTGCCCTGGTGGTCGGATTAACCATGGGCGGCACGGCCGCCTTTTACACCTATACCACCTATATGCAGAAGTTCCTGCGCCTGTCCGTGAAGCTGTCCGACGACCAGACCACGATCGTGACGGCCAGCTCGTTGATCCTGGCCTTGCTCCTGCAGCCGACCTATGGGGCGATTTCAGACCGCATCGGCCGCAAGTGGCTGCTGATGGCCTTCGGTATTTGCGGCACCCTGTTCACCGTCCCGCTGCTGAGCGCGCTACGCGAGACCCATTCGGCGTTCACTGCCTTCCTTCTGATCAGCGCTGCGTGGATGATCGTGTCGGGCTATACATCGATAAACGCGGTAGTGAAGGCCGAGTTGTTCCCGGCCAGTGTCCGCGCCACCGGCGTCGGACTGCCCTATGCATTGACCGTATCCATATTTGGCGGCACCGCAGAGTCTGTGGCGCTGTATTTCAAATCGATCGGCCATGAAGAGTGGTTCTACTACTATCTTTCCGGCTGCATCTTCATGTCGCTCATCGTCTACACCTTTATGCGTGATACCAAGAAAACCTCACTGATCGAGTCCGGCGCGATCGTGGCGGATGATCAGCGCGCCCTCCCTCGCCGGGAAACGCCTGCATCAGAAACCCCAACACCGTGAGACCAGCAAGGGCCGGATCCTCTTGAAGATCCGGCCCTCTTAGCGCCCTAGTGTCTGAATCCGGCTCTAGCGTGCCAATCCTCGCCGTACCGCCTGGACGATGTGGTTCGCCGTCAGGCCGCACTCGTCGTTCTGCTGGGGCGGCGAGGCATGGTTGATGGGATAATCGGGCAGGGTCATGGGCACCGTCGGACAGCGGATGCCGGCGCGGGCGAGATAGGTCATTACCTGGGCCGAGAACCCGCCCGATGTCCCGTGCTCGACGGTCAGCAGCAGCGAATGCCCTTGGGCGAGGCGGGACACCAGGGCGGTGTCCAGCGGCTTGGCGAAGCGGGCATCGGCCACGGTGATGGCGATGCCTTCCTGCTCCAGCATCTCGGCCGCCAGCAGGCAGTCGGCCAGCCCCGAGCCCAGCGACAGGATGGCGGCGTCGAAGCCTTCCCGCACGATGCGGCCGCGGCCGACCTCCAGCACCTGGCCACGCTCGGGCAGGTTCACCGCATGGCCGCCACGCGGGTAGCGGAAAGCCGAGGGGCGGTCGTCGATGGCGGCGGCGGTCGCCACCATGTGCACCAGCTCTGTCTCGTCGGCGGCGGCCATGACCACCAGATGCGGCAGGCAGCATAGATAGGCCAGGTCGAAGGCGCCCGCATGGGTCGGCCCGTCGGCGCCCACCAGTCCCGCCCGGTCGATGGCGAAGCGCACCGGCAGGCCTTGCAGCGCCACGTCGTGCACCACCTGGTCGTAGGCCCTTTGCAGGAAGGTGGAATACAGCGCGGCAAAGGGTTTCAGCCCCTCGGCGGCCAGGCCGGCGGCGAAGGTGACGCAATGCTGTTCGGCGATGCCGACATCGAAGGTGCGGGTGGGGAAGCGCTTGGCGAACTCGCCGACGCCGGTACCGTCCGGCATGGCGGCGGTCAGTGCCACGATGCGCTCGTCGGCCTCGGCCTCGGCGATCAGGGCGCGGGCGAAGGCGGCGGTGTAGCCCGGTTTGGCCTGGTCCAGCGGCCGGAAGGTGGCGATGTCGAACCGGCCGACGCCGTGGCCGCGATCTTGCGCCTCATGGGCGGGGCGATAGCCGTAGCCCTTCTCGGTCACCACGTGCAACAGCACCGGCCCCGGTGAACCGCGCACCGAGCGCAGCGCCGCCACCAGGTCCTCCAGGTCATGGCCGTTGACCGGGCCGACATAGCGGAAGCCCAGCGCGGTGAACAGGTTGGACCGCCGCGCGGCGCCCCGGCGCAGCAGCGCCAGATGGTCGCGCAGGGCACCCACCGGCTGGGAGATCGACATGTCGTTGTCGTTCAGCACCACCACCAGCCGGGTGCCTGCGGCACCCGCGTTGTTCAGCGCCTCATAGGCCATGCCGGCCGATAGCGCGCCATCGCCGATCACCGCCACCACCTCGTGGTCGGCGCCCGTCGCATCGCGCGCCACCGCCATGCCCAGCGCCGCCGAGATGGAGGTGGAGGAATGGGCCGCGCCGAAAGGGTCGTAGATGCTTTCCGACCGTTTGGTGAAGCCGGACAGGCCGCCCTTCTGTCGCAACGTGCGCATGCGGTGGCGTCGGCCGGTGAGGATCTTGTGGGGATAGGATTGATGGCCCACGTCCCAGATCAGCCGATCCTCGGGCGTCTGGAAGACGTAGTGCAGTGCGATAGTCAGCTCGACCACGCCCAGTCCGGCCCCCAGGTGGCCGCCGGTGGTGGACACCGCCGCGACCAGCTCTTCGCGCACTTCTTCGGCGAGGCGGGGCAGGGAATCGGGTGGCAGCAAGCGCAGGTCGCTTGGGTCCCGCACGGCATCGAGCAGGGAGGAGCGCCGATGGTGGATCAAGAGGGAGACTCCTCCGGGTCGTTCTGACGGGCGAAATGACAGGTGTGGGTGCTCAACCTCACCGCCAAGAACTCCTTTCAGGGGAAGAGGGGACTGGCCGAAAGGCCATGGCCCACCATCTACCGGCGCAATTGATCGGCGCGCGGTCACCTCCAACCTGCTGTACCGAAGGCTTCTTGTGGACATGGGAGGGCCCATGCGCGTTTACCTAGCCCGGCCGAGAGGGTTCTGCGCCGGGGTCGAACGGGCGATCGAAATCGTCGAACGCGCGCTGGCCCGCTTCGGCCCGCCCATCTATGTGCGCCACGAGATCGTCCATAACGTCCACGTGGTACGCTCGCTGAAGGAAAAGGGCGTGGTGTTCGTGGACGAGTTGGACCAGGTTCCGGCCGACGCGCCCATGACCATCTTCAGCGCCCACGGCGTTTCCAAGGCGGTGGAGGACGAGGCGCGCGCCCGTGGCCTCCAGGTCATCGACGCCACCTGTCCGCTGGTGTCCAAGGTGCATATCGAAGGCCGCCGTTATGCCAAGGCAGGCTGCGAGGTCGTGCTGATTGGCCATGCCGGCCATGCCGAAGTGCAGGGCACCGTTGGCCAGATCTCGGGCAAGGTGCACGTCGTCGCCACGGTCGCGGACGTGGAGCGGCTGGAAGTGGCCGATCCAGAGAAGCTCGCCTACATCACCCAGACCACGCTGTCGCTGGACGATACCCGCGCCGTGGTGGACGCGCTGACCCGGCGCTTCCCCGCCATCGTCGGCCCCGACATCAACGACATCTGCTACGCGACGCAGAACCGCCAGCGCGCCGTGCGCCATCTGGCCGGCATGGTGGATGCCATCGTAGTGATCGGGGCCAAGAACAGCTCCAACAGCAACCGGCTGAAGGAGATCGCCGCCGATTGCGGGGTCCCCGCCTATCTCATCGACGATGCCGGCGGCCTTGATCCTGCTTGGCTGAAGGGGGTGACGGCGATCGGGGTCACCGCCGGCGCATCGGCGCCGGAGCATCTGGTCGCCGAGCTGATCGCCGCCCTCGACCGCCTATCCGGCGGCATCGACCTGCGTGAAGTGGCCGGCATCGAGGAACACGTTGCCTTCCGGCTGCCGCGCGAACTGGCTTGAGGGAAAGACTATGGGCATTCCGCTGGGGCAGCAGCTGCGCATCGGCGCCTATGTGCTGGGGCGGCGGCTGAAGGGCGTCGAGCGCTATCCGCTGGTGCTGATGCTGGAGCCGTTGTTTCGCTGCAACCTGGCCTGTGCCGGCTGCGGCAAGATCGACTATCCGGCCGAAATCCTGAACCGGCGCCTGTCGGTGCGGCAATGCCTGGAAGCCGCCATGGAATGCGGCGCTCCGGTGGTTTCCATCGCCGGCGGCGAGCCGTTGCTGCATCCCGAGATGGATTCAATCGTCTCCGGGCTCCTGGCCCAGGGGCGCTATGTGTACCTGTGCACCAACGCCCTGCTGTTGCCAAAACGGCTGGATCGCTATCGGCCGCATCCCCGCTTCTCGTGGTCCATCCATCTGGATGGCGACCGTGAGGAGCATGACCGCGCCGTCTGTCAGGAAGGGGTTTACGACCGCGCCGTCGAGGCCATCTCCGAAGCCAAGACCCAGGGCTTCCGCGTCAATATCAACTGCACCCTGTTCGACAACGCCGAGGCGCCGCGCGTCGCCGCCTTCCTGGATACGGTCAAGGCGCTGGGGGTGGACGGGGTGACGCTTTCGCCCGGCTATGCCTACGAGCGCGCCCCCGACCAGGAGCACTTCCTCAATCGGCGCCGCGCCAAGGAGCTGTTCCGGGCGCTGTTCCGGCTCGGCCGGGGCAAGGGCTGGCCCATTTCGCAATCGTCCCTGTTCCTGGATTTCCTGGCCGGCAACCAACAATACCGCTGCGCCCCCTGGGGCAATCCCACCCGCAACGTCTTCGGCTGGCAGCGCCCATGCTACCTGCTGGGCGAGGGCCATGTGGCCACCTTCGCCGAGCTGATGGACGGCACCGACTGGTCGCAATGGGGCACCGGCAATTACGAGAAATGCGCCGATTGCATGGTGCATTCCGGCTACGAGGCGGCTGCGGTGGCCGACGCGGTGAAGCATCCGTGGAAGGCCATCCTGGTCGGTTGGCGCGGTCCCCGCACGGAAGGCCAGATGGCGCCGGAGATTCCGCTGGACGGGCAGCGGCTTGCCGATACCCCTATCGCCCGGCAGGCGGGAGAATAAGCGCCTTAGGTGAACGGGACGGCCCGGCGCAATGCGCGTATCGCCTTGCCCGCGTCGCGCGCCAGCAGGGCCATGGCCAGCGGATGCCGCAGCGCCGCCCACAGGACGGCGCCCGTGCTGATGGTGCCCTGGCCGTCCACCACCTTGATCACCGCCTTGGGCAGCGAGCGATGGGCGGGATCGGCGATAGCGCGCAGGCTCAGAAAGGGCAGGCCGGCTTCGGCGGCCACGCGAGCGACGTGATGGCTTTCCATGTCCACCGCCACCGCGCCCGTGGCGTTGCGCAGGGTCGCCTTGTCGGCGCAGTGGGCCACAGCGTCATTCGACCCGGCCAGCGGAGCTTCCGTCATCTCCGGCCGCGCGCAGGCATGGCGCCACGAGGGATCGGTGGCCCAGACCTGGCCGTCGGCAGTCATCACTCGGTTGGCCAGCACCAATGTGCCGGCAGGCAATGCAGGGTCCAGGCCGCCCGCCAGGCCGAAGGACAGCAGGCGGCGCGCACCGGCCGCCACCAGGGCACGGGCGGCGGCCTCGGGCTCGGAGCCGGCGCAGGCCACCAGCGGCAGGCCGCGCAGCAGCCGCGCCTCGGCCCTAAGGCCGGTGACGATGCCGATAGGTCCTCCGCTCACAGCCCCCATTGCGTGGTCGTCCGGTTGCCCTGGGTCAGTACGCGATAGCGGGCCAGCGCCCAGACCGGAAAGATCTGGGCGTAGCCGTGGTAGCGAAGATAGAACACCCGCGGGAAGCCCACGGCGGTGTAATGCTCCTCGCTCCAGCTGCCGTCCGTGTTCTGGGTCTCGGCCAGATGGCGGATGCCGCGCTCTACCGTGTCCGAGTGTACCTCGCCGGCCGCCATCAGGCCCAGCACGGCCCAGGCGGTCTGGCTGGGGGTGCTGGTATTGAAGGGCTTGGCTTTACGCTCGGGCCAATAGGATTCGCCGCTCTCGCCCCAGCCGCCATCGGCCTGCTGGCGCGACGTCAGCCAGTCCACCGCCCGGCGCACCGGCGTGTAGTCCGAGGCGAAGCCCACCGCGTTCAGCCCCGACAGGACCGACCAGGTGCCATAGATGTAGTTGGTGCCCCAGCGGCCGAACCACGAGCCGTCATCCTCCTGTTCGCGCAGCAGGAAGGCGATGGCGGCGGCCACGGCGGGGTCGTGCTTGCCGGCGCCCAATTGCGCCAGCATGCCAAGGCAGCGGGCGGTGACGTCGGCGGTGGGCGGGTCCAGCAACGCACCGTGATCGGCGAAGGGGATATGATTGAGGTGGTAGGCGGTGTTTTCGGCGTCGAAGGCGCCCCAGCCGCCGTTGCGGCATTGCAGGCCGCGCACCCAGGCTTCGGCGCGGGTGATGGCCGGGGCGAAGCGTTGCGGCTCTGCCCGGTGCAGCGCCATCACCACCACGGCGGTGTCATCCAGGTCGGGGTAATGGGGGTTGGTGTACTGGAAGGCCCAGCCGCCGGGTGCCGCCTGGGGTCGTTGGCGCGCCCAGTCGCCCTTGACGTCGGTGATCTGGCGCGCCGTCAGCCAGTCCAATGCCGGACCGGGATCGGTTCCAGCCTCCAGGATGGCGTGGGCGGCCAGTGCCGTGTCCCACACGGGAGAGAAACAGGGCTGGCAATAGGTCCGTTCGCCGTCCACTACCAGCCGGGCCAGGGCGTCCAGCGCGACCGCGAGTTCGTCCTGCATGTCCAGGGCATGGAACATCAAGGCGGCGTTGACCATGGCCGGGAATATGGCACCCAGCCCGTTTTCGCCGTTCAGCCTCTCCTTCACCCAAGCCACCGCCTCGTCGATGGCGCGCTGGCGGCTCTTCTTGGGCATGAATGGCTGGGCGGCGCGGAGGCCCGTGTCCAAGTGCCGGAAGGCGGCGGTAAGCGGCCCGGGATCGGGATGGTGGTGCCAGTCCCGCACCGTTTCGGGCGGCTCGACGAACAGTTCCGCCACATGGATGCCCTTGGGGTTGGCCGGGCGGGGCTTCAGCGCCAAGACCGCCAGCAGGGGCACGATCACCGTGCGCGACCAATAGGATACTTTGTCCAGGTGGAACGGCGACCACTCGGGCAGCAGCATGATCTCCACCGGCATCACCGGCACCGCCTTCCACGGCACCTCACCGTAAAGGGCCAGCAGGATACGGGTGAACACGTTGGCGCGGGCGGCGCCACCATGGGCCAGGATGGCGGCCCGGGCTTCGGCCATGTGGGGGGCGTCGATGGGATCGCCGGCCGCCTTGAGGGCGAAATAGCCCTTCACCGAGGCGCTGATGTCGAACGGGCCGTGGGCGAACAGCGGCCACCCGCCCTCGGCTGTCCGCAGCGAGCGGATGTACGCGGCCATGCGCCGGTCCAGCGCTTCGTCCACGCGGCCGAGGAAGTGGTTCATCAGGATGTATTCGGCCGGGATGGTGACATCGGCCTCCAGCTCGAAACACCAATGGCCGTCGTCCTTGCGGCGCGCGGCCAGGGCGCCCAGGCCGGTGGCCAGCGCCTGGTCCAGATTAGGGAGTGCTTTCATCGGGTTCCCCAGCTATGGCGGGCCAGCAGCCACAGCTTGTGCAGCTTGCTTAAGCCGACGCGGCGGTGTGGATGGCGCCAGCCGTCGGCTTCCAGCCGGCCCAGCAGCGCCTGGTAGATGCAGGCCATCATCATGGCCGGGCGCACCTGGTCACGCGGGCAGCGCTTGGCCACCGCCATGGCCTCGGCAAAATGCCGCCTGGCGCGGGCCGACAGATCGAAGCAGGCGGCGGGCAGGGCAGGGTGGGCGAGGACGTCGGCCAGATCGTCCTCGATGAGGATGCCGTGCTCGGCCAGCAATTCGTCGGGCAGGTAGAGGCGGCCCAGCTTGGCGTCCTCGCCGATGTCACGCAGGATGTTGGTCAACTGCAACGCCCGGCCCAACGCGCCGGCCAGGGCCTCGCCCTCGGCTTCGCCCATGCCGAACACCCGCACCGACAGGCGCCCCACCGCGCCGGCGACCCGGTCGCAGTAAAGGTCGAGCTCGACGGTAGAGGGGGCGACGATGGCGCGCTCGGCATCCATCACCATGCCGTCGATCACCGCCAGGAAGTCGCGCCGGCGCAAACCATGCAGTTCGATGGCGCGCCTGAGCGGGGCCTCCAACAGGAACGCGGGTGTGCTGACCGGGCGGAACAGCCGTTCCACATTGGCCTTCCAGCGCTCCAGCGCGACCAGCTTTTCCTCGGCTGGCAGGGACGAATCGGTGATGTCGTCCACCTCGCGGCAGAAGGCGTAGATGGCGTACATGGACAGGCGCTTCTGGGTGGGAAGCGCCCGCATGGCCCAATAGAACGATGACGATGCCGCCTTGGCCTTGGCTGCTGCCTGGGATTGAGCGTCGCCCAGATCGATCAGGTTCATGGCCTCCCCTCTTCGCCGTCACCGGGAAGGTGGGAAGCGCCACGGCATGCTCTCAATCCTGCCGGACGGCCAAAGCCCTGGCGATTCGGCGGTGGCCGGAAGTCACGCTGCCCGCCGTCGATTGAGGAAGTTCAGGAACTCGACGCCCTCGCGCAGGCGGCGCTTGGCCATGTCCCAGTCGCCCAGCATCTCGCCGCATATCTCGGCGATCTTGCCTGGGCGGAAATAGAACTCCTTGTAGAAGCGGGCCACCGAGTCGAAGATTTCCTTGGCCGGCAGGCCGGGATATTCCAGCGCGGCCAACTGGCGGCCGTCGTTCCGCACCAAATCGCCGACGGTGAACCAATTGTTGGCCTCGGCCTGGGCATACAGTTCGGTGCCCGGATAGGGGGCTGCCAGCGAGACCTGCAGGGTACGCGGGTTTATGTCCTTGGCGAAGGTGATAGTGTCCTCGATGGTCTGGCGCGTCTCGCCCGGTAGGCCCAGGATGAAGGTGCCGTGGATGATGATGCCCAGCCGGTGGCAGTCGGCAGTGAAGCGCCGCATGATGTCGACGCGGGTGCCCTTGCGGATGTTGTTCAGGATGTCCTGCACACCCGATTCATAGCCCACCAGCAGCAGGCGCAGGCCGTTGTC
>DATJKV010000517.1:0-4793 GCA_035491155.1 Magnetospirillum sp.
AGAGCACCAGACTACGAATCTGGGGGCTGGAGGTTCGAGTCCTTCCGGGCGCGCCATTTCTTCTAGAGATATTCTCGACCCACGACAGCCCGGCCATCGCGCCGGGCTTCGTCGTTTTCGCGCTGCCGCCCCCGTCGAGCGGGCGAAGAGCCTGCGCCTAAACGGGTGTGACCTTGAGCTTCTTCAGCTGGCGCTCGGCTTCGGCCAGCTGGTTCTCCAGGAACTGGAGATGTTCGGTGCCGGTGCGGCGGGCCTCTTCCAGCCGGGTGCTCACATGGGCGTGCTGGGCGCGCCAATGGGCGATCTGCTCGTCGCGGGCGGGTTCGGTCTTCTTGCTCTCGGACCGCTCCATCAGCCATTGCACCACCATGGCCAGCGTTCCCACCACCACCGCGCCGAGATAGAGCTCGGTGTAGTCGTAAAGCGTGACGTTGATGACGATGGCGGTCAGGCAGACGAAGAAGATGGCGCTGGGCAGGTGCTTGAGCATGGGCAGGGGCCGGAAGCTGGAGGTTCTTTCGGGCAGCATTGCAACCCTCCTCGCGAAAGTCTAGGCTCTCGCCATGCTCGCCGCCTCCGAGGACTTCCTGATCGAGGCCGCGCGCGGGGAACTCTCGCGCTGCTGGCCCAAGCCCACCGTCGACGCCGTCTGCGCGGCGCTGGACGCGGTGTTCCGCCTGGCCGACGCGACCTGGAACGCCCGGCGCTCCAACGTGCGCTACATGCTGGAAGCGCCGGCGCCGGCCTGCAAGGCGGGCTGCGGCTGGTGCTGCCATCAGCAGGTGGGTGTCTCGGCCCCCGAGGCCGTCCGCATCGCCGTCCATATCAAGTCGCTGCCCGAGGCCGAGGGCCGGGCCATGGCCGCCCGCGTGGCGCAGGTGGCCGAGCGTACCAAGGGCATGACCACCTTGAAGCGCGCCCAGGCGCGCACCGCCTGCCCGTTCCTGGGGGCCGACGGCGGCTGCATGATCTACGCGGTGCGCCCGTTGCGCTGCCGGGGCGTGCACTCCATCGACGTGGATTTCTGCATCAGTTGCTACGAGGATTTCGAAGGCATGCGCGCCAAGCTGAAGGCGGGCGAACTGAAGCCGGTATTCCTCGACACGCCCGAGCGCATCTTCGACAGTGCGTTGGCCGGCGTGCTGGAGGCGCTGAAGAAGGGGGCGCCCAAGGCGGTGGTGTCGCTGGAGCTGTCGGCCGCCGTGGCCGCCCTTTTGGCCGATCCCAAGCTGGCCGGCCGCTGGCTCATGGGCGCCCGGCCCGACAAGGCGCTGCAATTGGTGCCGGAAGCGCCCGTCTGATACCGGCAGGCCAATGAATTGGCCTGCCGTATTGCCCCTCGCCGGGCGCTCGCATCCGCTCGCTTGGCCGCCGCCGCAATGGCGGCCGGATACCGGCCAACGAGTCAAAGGTTGGCCGGTATGACCTGACAATCGTCAATCACCGCGCCATGGGAACTGTGGAATCCTGGCCTCACTCGCGCCATATCCATCGGCGCGCGTGACTGTGCTGGAATTGAGCGCGGAAGGACGGTAAACGTAAGCCCCATGCACCGTTTTGCCAATCCCGCCCGCTTCATGCGGATCGCCACATTGGTCCTGCCCTGGGCCGTGGGCGTCGCCATCCTCGCCCTGGGGGCCGGCCTGTGGTTCGGCCTGGTGGGCTCGCCCGCCGACTACCAGCAGGGCGAGTCGGTGCGCATCATGTACATCCACGTGCCCTCGGCCTGGATGGGCATGTTCTGCTACGTCTCCATGGCGGTGTGTTCGGCCATGGCGCTGGTGTGGAAGCATCCGCTGGCTGACCTGCTGGCCCGCGCCACGGCGCCCGTCGGCGCCGGCTTTACCTTGATCTGCCTGGTTACCGGCGCCCTGTGGGGCAAGCCCATGTGGGGCACCTGGTGGGTGTGGGACGCCCGCCTGACCAGCATGCTGATCCTGTTCTTCCTCTATCTCGGCTACATGGCGCTGGCCGACGCCTTCGATGACCCGCAGCGCGGGCAGAAGGCGGCCGCCATCCTGTCCCTGGTGGGCGTGGTCAACGTGCCGATCATCAAGTACTCGGTGGATTGGTGGAACACCCTGCACCAGCCCGCCAGCGTCATGAAGATGGGCGGCCCCAGCATCGACAAGACCATGATGGTGCCGCTGATTCTGATGGCGGTGGGCTTCCATGCCTACTGGCTCGTGGTGCTGATCCTGCGCACCCGGGCCGAGATCGCCGGCGCCAAGGTGCGCACCCTGCGCATGGCCCAGGTCCACGCGGCGGGCCAAGCGGAGCAAGGCTGAAATGGATAGTTCGTTCTTCGCCATGGGCGGGTACGCCGGCTATGTGTGGCCGGCCTATCTGCTGGCCGTGGTGGTGATGGTGGCGCTGGTGGTGGTGTCGCTGCGCGCCGCGCGTGCCCGCGAGGCCGAGCTGGAGCGGCTGCAGCAGATGCGGCCAAGCCGCGCCCGCCGCCGCGCGGGCCAAGGAAACCCGGCCGAGACGTCGGCCCCGGAGAAGCAAGCCTCGTGACCAGAAAGCAACGTCGCCTCTATTTCGTCATCCTGGGCGTGCTGGCGGTAAGCGCCGCCGCCGCGCTGGTGCTGACCGCGCTCAAGCAGGACATCGTCTTTTTCTTCAGCCCGACCGAGATCGTCGAAGCCAAAGTGCCGACCGAGGGCCGCCGCATCCGCTTGGGTGGACTAGTGGAACAGGGCAGCGTGGTTAAGGAAGGCTCGCTGGTGAAGTTCCGCATCACCGACGGCGCCCATGCGGTGCCGGTGATGTTCACCGGCCTGCTGCCCGACCTGTTCCGCGAGGGCCAGGGCGTGGTCACCGAGGGCAAGATTGGCAAGGACGGCACCTTCCAGGCTTCGGAAGTGCTGGCCAAGCACGACGAGAACTACATGCCCAAGGAAGTGGCCGAATCCCTTAAGAAGTCGGGCCACTGGCAGGGCGAAAGCGCGCCCGCCAAGTAACACCTCCTCCCATCCCGAGGTATCCATGATCGCCGAGATCGGCCATTTCGCCCTTATCCTCGCCCTTGCCGTGGCGCTGTTGCAGGCGACGCTGCCGCTGGTCGGCGCCAAGCGCAACGACCCGGTGCTGATGGGACTTTCGGGTCCCACCTCGGTGGTGCAGTTCCTGCTGGTGGCGGTGGCCTTCGCGTCGCTGCTGCACGCCTATGTGACGTCCGATTTCTCGGTGTTGAACGTCGCCCAGAACAGCCACACCGACAAGCCCCTGCTGTACAAGGTGGCCGGCCTGTGGGGCAACCACGAGGGCTCGCTGCTCTTGTGGATCACCATCCTGGCGGTGTTCGGCCTCGCGGTCAGCCTGTTTGGTGGCAATCTGCCGCCCGGTCTGCGCTCGCGCGCCCTGGCCGTGCAGGCCATGATCACCGTCGGCTTCCTGCTGTTCATCCTGTTCACCTCGAACCCGTTCGAGCGGCTGGAGCCGCCGCCCATCAACGGCAACGGCCTCAACCCGCTGCTGCAGGATCCCGGTCTCGCCTTCCACCCGCCCTTCCTCTATCTCGGCTATGTCGGCTTCTCCATGGCGTTCTCCTTCGCCATCGCCGCGCTGATCGAGGGCCGCGTCGACGCCGCCTGGGCCCGCTGGGTGCGCCCCTGGACCCTGGCCGCCTGGGTGTTCCTCACCTGCGGCATCATCCTGGGCTCGTGGTGGGCCTATTACACCCTGGGCTGGGGCGGCTGGTGGTACTGGGACCCGGTCGAGAACGCCTCGTTCATGCCCTGGCTGGCCGGCACCGCGCTGCTGCATTCCGCCGTGGTGGTGGAGAAGCGCGACGCGCTGAAAAGCTGGACCATCTTCCTCGCCATCATTGCCTTCGGCCTGTCGCTGCTGGGTACCTTCCTGGTGCGTTCGGGCGTCATCACCTCGGTGCACGCCTTTGCCAGCGATCCCACCCGCGGTGTGTTCATCCTGGCCCTGCTGGTCATCGCCATCGGCGGCTCGTTCACCCTGTTCGCGGTGCGCGCCCCCAACCTCAAGGCCGGCGGCCTGTTCGCGCCGCTGTCGCGCGAAGGCGCCCTGCTGCTCAACAACGTGCTGATGGCCACCGGCGCCGGCACCGTGCTGCTGGGCACCCTGTATCCGCTGTTGGCCGATGCGCTGCAGCTGGGCAAGGTCTCGGTGGGCCCGCCCTTCTTCAATTCGGTGTTCGTGCCCCTCATGGTGCCCATGGTGCTGGCGATGGCAGTGGGCCCGCTGATGTCATGGAAGCGCTCCGACCTGGCCGGCGTGCTGCTGCGCCTCAAGGTGGCCGTTGGCCTGTCCCTGGTGGCCGCCGCCGCCACCTGGTTCCTCCAGGGCGGTTCGGCCGGTCCGTGGTGGGCGGCCGGCGGCATGGGCCTGGCGGCGTGGTTGCTGCTGGGCACCCTGGCTGAATGGGCCGAGCGGGTGAAGCTGTTCAAGGCGCCGCTGCCTGAAGCCATGCGCCGCGCCCGCAATCTGCCGCGCTCCGCCTGGGGCATGACGTTGACCCATGCCGGGCTGGCCTTCTTCATCGCCGGCGCTACCGCGTCCTCGGCGTGGAAGGTGGAATCGGTGCAAAGCCAGCAGGTGGGCCAGTCGGTCACCGTGGCGGGCTATACCTTCCTGCTAACCGAAGTGCGCGACGTCCCCGGCCCCAACTACATGGCCACCGAGGGCGTGTTCCAGGTGACCAAGGACGGCAAGCCCTTCGCCACCATGCGGCCGGCCAGGAAGATGTACCGCATGCCGCCGCGTCCCGCCTCCGATGCCGCCATTCAGGGCACCCTGTGGGGCGACGTCTATGCGGTGAT
>DATJKV010000518.1:0-6799 GCA_035491155.1 Magnetospirillum sp.
GCTCAAGCGAAACCCCAAGGCGGCGGCACAAGCTGTCCAGCGACTGGGAGGCGAGCCCGTCGCCCTCGGGCGACAGCAACTCGATCAACCCGCGAAAGGCCTCGTTGGCGAAGCACAGGCTTTTATCGCCGGCATAGACGGCGACGGCATACGGCAAAGAGGCGATCACGTCCCAGGATGGCGGTGCAACGGCATTCATGACACAGGACCTCAGAGCGGCCTTCTCTGCCCCGTGCCCTTACCGCAATGCACACAACATTTCCATAAGTTTTATGCGGATTTACATATCCACGCTGTCGTCGCCGCTGTCCGTATCGGTGCTGCCGTCGTCCTGCCAGTTGGCATCCGCCGAGGAATCGGAGCTGTCGTCGGCTGTCTGATCACCGTAGTAATTGTTGACGGTGACGTTCTCGACGACGCGCTGAGGTTCGGCACCAAAGGCCCCGCCGCCGAAGCCGCCACCACCGAAGCCGCCGCCAAACCCCGAGTGGTGGCCCGAGAACAGGCTGGAGATGCCTTCGGCCAGCAAGGTGCCGCCGGCCACGCCCATGGCGGTGCCGGCCACGCCGCGCAGGAAACCGCCGCCACCCATACCCCAAGGCGCCGATTGAGGCTGCGGGGCATATTGCGGCGGCTGCGGCTGCGGGTATTGGGGTTGCTGGTACTGGGGCTGTTGGTATTGGGGCTGGGGCGGCACCGAGGGAATGGGGCTGGCGCCCCAGGGATTGGCGGGGGCACCACCCAGGAAACCGGCGCCGGCGGGCCGGGGGGGCGCTTGGCGCTCCAATTCGGCGATCCGGGCCTGGGCCTGTCTCAGCGCCACTTCCTGCAGGCAGACCGCCTGCACCAAAGTGTACACCGGATCGGGCAACGCCCGCGCCCGCTCGCGGATCAGGGCGTCGGCCTCGGCGTCCTTGGGTGTGCCGGACGAGGCGGCAAGACGGTCGAACACACCGGCGATGAGATCGCGTTCCTGCGGATGCATGGGCTACCCCTTTTTTGAACCGTGACGACGGTTTTACCCGCCGACCATGGCATGATTTAGGCGGGTTTGGGTGAGCCTCAAGATTGGACGGGCCTCAATAATCGCGCCGCCAGTTGAAACCGACGCCGCCGCCGCTCTGCTCGCCCAGCGAGCTTTCCAGCGAAAAGCCCCCGCCGATATCCTGCTCCACCGTCACCTTGCCCAGCCCCGAGGTACCTTGCTCGACCCGGACGAAGGTGTCGGGACCAACATACTTTCCCGCCGAGAGCGTCGGCCCGCCCATGGCGCTGCTTGCGGTTTGCTGGCTGCCGCTCTTGGTTTCAGACGAACCCACGCCCAACACATCCAGCCCCAGGAAGCCGCGGACCTTGCCGATAGGGTCGAAGCCGCTGCCGCCGCCGGTGAACCCGCTGGCCGCCAGTTGGGCCAACTGCACCTGCTGGAAGGCCGACAACGCACCGGCAGAGCGGCCGAACAGCACCCGCGCCAGCACCTCGTCCTGGGGCAAGGGCGGCTGCGAGGTGATGGTCAGGGTGGGCTCCTTGGCCGTCCCGGTCACCTGAACCTGGGCGGTGATGTCGGTGGCCGAGGCATCCGCCGTCACATCCAGCGCCGGATCGATGGTGTCGCCGCCCTGGAAGGTGACCGTGCTGTCGTTGGTGAGCTTGAACTGCTTGCCCAGGAAATCGAACTGGCCGCGAGCCACGGTCAGCTTGCCGGTCAAGCTCGGCTTGGACAAGGTGCCGCCCACCCCCACGTCGCCCTGCCATTCGCTGTCCAGACCGCGACCGCGCACGAAGGCGTGCTCGATCATGACCGCCACGTCCAGTGCCATGGTCACCGGCGCCTCGTTGGCCTTGGACTGGGTCTTCGGCTGCTGGCGGCCGGGCGGCAGGTTGATCTCCACCACGTCCAGGCTGACCGGCCCGGCGCCCTTCAGGCGGCCGATGTCCACCTCGGCGCGTGGCACCGTCAGCTTGCCGCTGATGTCCGCCTCCGTCCCCGTCCCCTCCAGGCGCAGGGCGCCGGTGACCGCCGCTTCCACCTCGTCGCGGCGAAGCGCGGTGAAATCCTGGAACGACAGGTCGCCCCGATAACCGCCGTCAAGCCCACCTTCACCCTGGAGGGTCACCCGCCCCTTGCCGCCATCGCCGCCCTCGGCTTGCACCGAAACGCGATCGTCCGACAGGGTGAGCGTGGCGTTGAGGGCGGTTACCAGCGTGCCGTTGTCCACATTCTCGTACCGCCCATCGGCAAGCGTAGCGCGGCCGCTGAGAGCGGGTGCCGCCAGGGTGCCGCCCACGCGCCCCGCAGCGTCGATCTTGCCCGCGAAGACATGGCCGGCCAGGGGCATCGCCTCGGCAAGGCGACCGATGTCGCCGTTGACCTGGAAGCGGCCGGCAAGAGGCCCCTCGCCCGGCAGCGGAAAGGCGGCTTCGGCTTCGGCGCTTAGCGTCTGGCCCTCGGACAGCCTGCCTTGCGCCTGCACCCGGCCGCCGCTCCAGCTGCCGTCCAGCTGCGCCGCCAAGTGCCCCAGCCCGGCCCGCGCCGCCGCTGCCACGCCGATGTCGTGGCCGGACAACGAGAAGCGAACATCCGGCTGCGGCAGCCGACCGCTGGCGGTAACGTTGCCGCTGACCGTACCCACGGCGTCGGTGGGCAGCACTAGGCTGGCGATATCCAGCGGCACGCTTTCAAGCTGCGCGCGACCCTCCACCTGCTGCCCGGCCAGCCGGCCGGACAGCGCCAATCTGCCGCCGCCCAGGGCGAAGGAGGCCGGCGCCAGGGTCACGCTTCCGGGCTGCCAGGTCAGCCGGGCGGGCGCGGTTAGCCGCAGGGCGGCCAACCTATTGTCATCGCGCCCCAGCGTCGCCTCGGCCTGTTCCATCGCGAGGTCGCCCATTCGACCACTGAACGCCAGATGGATGTTGTCCAGCCGGTGTCCACCCACCTCCGCCTGGGGGGCGGCAATGGTGGCGGAGCCGGTCGGCGACTTGGTCAGGTTGGTCAGCTCGGCATTGCCGTCCAGGTGGGGCAGCGTGGCGCCAAAGCCGGTCAGGCCGTCGCCCCGCAGGCTCAGCCGCAACGACTGGCCGTTGGCGGGGTCAAGCACCGCCTCGGCCTCGACCCGGCCGGCAAGAGGGCGCCCCAGCAGGCCCTCCCACGCCTTCAGCTCGGGGATGGAACTGGTAAGGCGTCCCCGCACGCCGTCCTTGAACGTAAGGTCGCCCGCCAACTGGGACTGGCCCGACCGTAAGATCAGGTCGTGCAAGGACACCGCCTGCGCCACCTCCAACCGGGTGCTGCCGGTGACGGCCACGTCGGCAACCGCCAGGTCGGCGCTGAGATAACCGTGGGGGCGGGACAACTCGGCCAGGTCGAACACCAGCTCCCCGCGGGCGGACGGGGTATCGCCCACCTGAACCTCGTCGAGGCGCGCCACCCCGCTGACCGAGGGCGAAGCCAGCGGGCCGCCGACGTGACCGAAGGCGGTACCGCTACCGCTCATGCTGGTCTCGATGACCGAGAGGTCGGGCACCGCAAGCCGCGCCCACAGGCCGAGTTGCGGGTCAACCCGCCCGGCAGCCCACAAGCTGGCGCGCGCCCCGTTGACTTCGGCCGAGGTGAGCATCAGTTGGCCACCGCCCCAATGGGCCGCCGCCGTCACGCGCGGGCGGGAGCCGAGCGCACGGTCAAGGATGGCGATCCCGGTGGCGATTCCGTCGCCCTCGGCCTGCGCCAGCCCGTCCACCACCGGGTGCAGCAGGTCGCCGGCCAGCTGGGCGCGCACCGCCACCCTGCCCTCGCCCACGCCCAAATCGGCCAAGTCCAAACGACCGTGCAGACGGGCATAGGCCTGGCGCCCCCAGCCCCGCAGCAGGGCCGCCCCCGCCACCGACGTGCCGCCGGCCATGACCTGGGCATGGCCCAGGCGGACGGCGCCCTCGTCGGGCGCCACGTCGCCGGCCACCGCCAGGGTGGTGTCAGGCAGTGTCTGCCCTCCCCAGCGCGGTGCCTGAATTTCGGCCTGGAGGCCCATCTGCCAGCGATCATCCTGCGGGATCACGCTGCCCGACAGCACCAGTCCGTTCCACGCCAACGGCCCGCCCTGTCCCTGCCCGATCTCAAATTGGCCCGAGATTTCCGGGCTGGGCAGGCGGCCCGCCACATTGCCCGTGCCGCTCAGCTCGCCCGCCAGCGGCAGTCCGGCGATGCGCTGCCAGGCGTCCAGACGGGGCACCTTCAGGTACCAGCGCAGGTCCAGGAAGTCGGTGCCGGCGGTGCCATCGATGCGGGCGAAATCGCCCCGGGCCGAGCGCACACCGAGGTCCACGGTGCCGCCATGTCCGCGCATCTGGAACGTACCGGACAGCTCCAACTCGATGGGCTCACCGACAACTGGCGCCTCCAGTCGGATGGGAGCCCACACCTCGTCCAGCACCACCGCCTCGGGCAGCCCTCCCGTCCCCCCCTCGCCGCCGCCGGACTCGGGCAGCCGCTTCACCTTGACCTGCCGCGCCATCAGGCGGTCGATATCCAGCAAGCCGCGCCACAGGCGCAAAGGGTGCAAGACAATTTCCAGCCCTTCCACCTCGAGCCAGATCCCGTGGCTGTCGGCCAAGCGCAGACGCTCGGCCCGCATGCGGAAAGGCCAACCCAGGCGGAAGCCCTCCAGGCTGAGGCCGGGCACCGCCTCCTCCGCCTTGCCGGCGATCCAGCGCTCGCCCGGCTGCGAGTGCAGAACCACCATGCCCCCGCCTACCAACAATACCGCCACCGCCATCAGGGCGGCCAGCCCCAGGCCCAGCCGGCGCAGCCATTTCCTGTCCATGGCTTGGATTTAGAATGCTTGGCCCAAACTCAAATACACCTGGAAGGGGGAATCGACTCCCCGCCTGGGGTTGAGCGGCACGGCGATGTCGGCACGCACCGGGCCGATGGGGGTGAAGTAGCGCAGCCCCAAGCCGGCACCCCAACGCAAATCCTGCCCCGGATCTGGCAGGCGTGTCTCGTAGGCGTTGCCAGCCTCGATGAAAGGCACGATACCGATGGTGTCGGTCACCTTGATGCGGACCTCGCCGCCAAAGGCCAAGGCCGACAGACCGCCCAGCGGATTGCCGTTCTGGTCCAGCGGCCCCGCCTTCTGGAAGCCATAGGCGCGCACCGAGCCGCCGCCACCCACGTAGAAGCGCTTGTCCGACGGCACATCGGCCAGTCCGATGCCGGTGATTACTCCGAATTGCACCCAGCCCGCCAGGATGACGCGCGGATCATTCAGCAGCTCGATGTAATGGCTGTCATTGATTTCGAAGCGCTGGAAGCCCACCGTGCCCAGCTCGCGCACGAAGGGGCGCACCTGCACCCGCAGACGGTTGCCCCGGCTCGGATCGAGCAGCTCGTCGGTATCGTCGTGCCGCGCCTCCAGCGGAAAGGACACCAGGGTGAACTGGCGGGTCTGATCGTTGCGGTCCTCGAAGGTGCGCTCCACCGCCGTCGAGGCCGAGACGCGCCAGGTGGGCGATACCACCCATTCCATACCCGCCGAACCGCCCACCGTGCGGGTGATGTAGGCGTCGGTGCGCTGTTCCTCGGCGGTGAAGGCGGCAATGCCGTCCTGGTCGGGGCGGCCCAGGTCCGGCACCCGGGCGGTGATGTCCACGGCGTTGCGGATCTGGCTGGCGGTCAGTTCGGCGCGCAGCCTTTCCGCTCCCCCCAGGATATTGCGATGCTCCCAAAAGGCGCGCCCGCCGAAGCCCTCCGACGACGCCCATGAGGCGCCGAGGCCGAACGAGCGCCGCTTGGCTTCATTCAATTCGACGGTGATGGGCAGGCGGCCCTGGGCGTCCACCTCCTTTGCGGTGGACAGCTTGACCGACGAAAACAGCCGGCTTTCCACCAGCCGCTTACGCAGCAGCTCCATCTGAGACACCGAAAAGCGCTCGCCCTCCTGCCACGGCAGCCGCGCCCGCACCCACTTCTCGCGCAGCCGGGTAAGGCCGGTGACGGTGACGGGGCCGAAGTGGCATTGGGGCCCGGCCGCCACCACCACATTGACCCGCATGGTCAGGGCGGCATGGTCCACCACCGCCTCACGGTTCCACACCTTGGCCAGCGGGAAACCCTGCTCGGCCAGAGCCTTCAGCAGCGCCGCCTGGGCTGTCACCACCAACTGGGCGCGGGCCGGCTCGCCGATGGCAAGGCCGAGGTCGGAGATGGGCACCGGCTCGGGCTCGGGCTGGTTGGCGGCATGATCCAGGCGGACGTTGAACGCCTCAATCCGGTAGCGCGGCCCGGCGTCGATGGTGACCTCCACCGGCACCGGCCGCTTGTCCTCGTCCATGGTGAAGCTGGCCTTGCCGTCGTAATAGCCCTCCGAGCGCAGCACCTCCACCAACCGGCTCATGTCGGCTTCGGCGCGTCGGCGCAAGGACACCATGCTGGCCGGCTGATCCTCCTTGGCCTGGATCAGGCGGGCTTCCGCCTCCAGCTTGTCGGCCAGGTCGGCCGAGGGCGCGCCGTTGATTTTGGCCTCGTAGGGCACGGTCTCCTGCCCCAGGGCGGCGAACGGCGCCAGTACGGCCAAGACCAGCCACACCATCCGCCGCATGTGCTCTCCCCGTGCTCCGCCCGATCAATCTAAGGCGGGGCGAAGGGCCGGCAGAAGACGGGCGAAAGAGACAGGCCGGAGGTCAGGTGGGAGATATGCCTTGCACCGCGGCAAACATCCCCCCATTTTAGGGGCATCGAATTTTGTTGGGGTTTGTTCACTCTGGGCGTCCATTGGACTCCAGGGGCGGTCTTCCTCCCATGGCT
>DATJKV010000519.1:0-3784 GCA_035491155.1 Magnetospirillum sp.
CGACCCTGAGGCGGCATTCCTGTCGGCCGTGGTAGAGGTGCTGATTCCCGCCGATCAAACCGGGCCTGGCGGGGTCGAGGCGGGCGTCATCGCCTACATGGATCGCCAACTGGCAGGTGCCTGGGGCAATGGTGCCCGCATGTACCTGGACGGCCCGTGGAGCACCGGTACGCCGCAGCAGGGCTACCAGTTGCCGCTTACCCCAGCGCGCCTGTTCCGCATCGCCATTCCCGAGGTGGAGAAGGTGGTGGGGGCCTCGGATCACAAGAACTTTGCCGAGTTGACGCCGGCACGCCGCAATGAGGTCCTGGTGGGCCTGGACAGCGGCGACGTGAAGCTCGACACCGTGCCCGGCCCAACCTTCATGGCCATACTGCTGTCAGCGGCGGTCGAGGGCTATTTCTCCGATCCCGCCTATGGCGGCAACCGCAACATGGCGGCGTGGCGCATGATCGGTTTTCCCGGTGCGCGCGGCGCCTACGCCGACGACATCGTCGCCTCGCGTGGCAAGCCGTTCCGCGCCGATCCGGTTTCCCTGGCCGACCTTCAATAAGATAAGGAGAGGGGGCAATGCCTGCGCGCATGAAGCCTGCGGACGTGGTGATCGTCGGCATGGGCTGGACCGGGTCCATTTTCGCCAAGGAGCTGACCGATGCAGGTCTGAAGGTAGTGGCGCTTGAGCGCGGCCGCCCGCGCGACACCGATCCCGATTTCCAGCCTGGAATCATCCACGACGAATTGGCCTTCGCCGTGCGCCACCACCTGATGCAGGACGTGTCGCGCGAAACCATCACGTTCCGTAACTCGCCGCGCGAGGTGGCGTTGCCCATGCGGCAATTGGGCTCGTTCCTGCCGGGCGAGGGGGTCGGCGGCGCCGGAGTGCACTGGAACGGCCAGCATTGGCGCTTTCTGGCCACCGACTTTCGTATCCGCTCCCAAGTGACCGAGCGCTATGGCCGCCAGGCCATCCCCGATGACATGACCATCCAGGATTGGCCGGTGAGTTATGACGAGCTGGAAATGCATTACGACAAGTTCGAACAGGTCTGCTGCACATCCGGCAAGGCGGGCAATATCCGGGGCGTCATCCAGGCCGGCGGCAATCCCTTCGAGGGGCCGCGCTCACGCGACTATCCCAACCCGCCCATGAAGGCCAGCCTGGCCATGGAGATGTTCGGCAAGACGGCCGGCGAGCTGGGCTACCACCCCTTCGTGCAGCCGTCATCCAACGCCTCGCAGCCGCTGACCAACGCGTACAACGTGGCCATGGGCGGATGCATGTATTGCGGCTTTTGCGAGCGTTTCGGCTGCGAGGTCAACGCCAAGGCCAGTCCGCAGGCCTCGGTGCTGCCCACCCTGGTCAATCAGCCCAAATTCGAGCTGCGCACCAATGCCCATGTGTTGAAGGTGAACCTGGACTCGTCCAGAAGCCGCGCCACCGGCGTCACCTATGTGGACGCCGTCGGCCGCGAGATCGAGCAGCCGGCCGAGATGGTGGTGCTGGCCGCCTATGGCATGAACAACGTCCACCTGATGCTGTTGTCGGGCATTGGCGAACCCTACGACCCCGGCACCGGCCGTGGCGTCGTGGGCCGGAACTACGCCTACCAGATCATGTCCAGCGTCAACCTGTTCTTCGAGGACAAGGCGTTCAATCCCTACATGGGCGCCGGCGGACTGGGGCAGGTGGTCGACGACTTCAACGGCGACAATTTCGACCATGCCGGCCTGGGCTTCATCGCCGGCGGCTACATCATCGCCGGGCAGACCGAAGGACGGCCGATCCAGAACCACCCGGTGCCCGACGGCACCCCCAAATGGGGCTCGGAATGGAAGAAGGCGGTGGCCCACTGGTACAACCGCTCCATGGCCATCGGCACTAACGGCGCGGTGATGAGCCACCGGGCCAATTACCTGGACCTGGACCCCACCTACAAGGACGTCTACGGCCGGCCTCTGCTGCGGCTGACCTTCGACTACCACGACAACGACATCAAGATGTCCAACCATCTGACGGACGTGGCCGAGAAAATCGGCCGCGCTATGAACCCTGTCCATGTCTCCGTGCAGCGGGCGGGCCATCCCTATTCCATCGTGCCCTACCAGACCACGCACAATACCGGCGGCGCCATCATGGGCGAGGACCCGCGCACCAGCGCGGTGAACCGCTACCTGCAGGCCTGGGACGTGCACAACGTCTTCGTCCTGGGCGCCTCGGCCTTTCCGCAGAATGCCGGCTACAACCCCACCGGCACGGTGGGCGCGCTGACCTATTGGTCGGTGGAGGCCATCAAGCGGGCTTATCTGAATAATCCCGGACCCATGGTGGGATTGGTGGCGGAGAAGCCTTAGCGTTTCTCCTCACATCTCCATCCTGATCTCCACGTCGCCCTGGCGGCGCATCACGTTGATACCCACCGAGTGTGGATGGCGGTTGAGGATGAGATCCACCGAGCTGTCGCCCACCACCAGATTGCCGATCTCCACCCGATCAAGGAATTCGGGCAGGACGGGGCGGTGGAACAGGATGCCCGGCGGGCTGGCGGTCAATTGCATGCCGAGCACCGCCTTCAGCAGCAGGAAGGCCGAGCCGGCGGCCCAGGCCTGGGGGATGCAGGCCACCGGATAGAGGGTCGGCCCCTGGCCGGCCTGGCGGGGAAAGCCGCAGAACAGCTCGGGCAAGCGGTTGAGGTCCACCGCCAGGGCGGCGTCGAACATGCCGGCCAGTATCTTCTGCGCACGGTCGGCCATGCCATAGCGGGCCAAGCCGGCGGCGGCGAGGGCATTGTCGTGGGGCCAGATGCTGCCGTTGTGATAGCTCATGGGGTTATAGCGCTGCTCGTTCTCGGCCAGGGTGCGCACGCCCCAGCCCGAGAACAGGTCGGGCCCCATCAATGAATCGGCCACCAGCCGCGCCCGCTCGGGGCTCACGATGCCGCAATAGAGCAGGTGGCCGGGATTGGAGCTCTGCACACGGCACGGCTGCTTGTGGCCGTCCAGCGCCAGGGCATAGGTGCCCAGGTCGTCCAGCCAGAACGCCCGCTCGAATTCCTGGCGCAGCTTCTCTGCCTGGGCATTCAGCGCTTCGGCGCGGTCGTGCTTCCCTAATGCCGTGGCCATGGCGGCGGCGCCCTTGCGGGCGGCGTAGACGTAGCCCTGGACCTCGCACAGGGCGATGGGGCCCTCGGCCAGGTGACCATCGGCATGCATGACAGAATCCTCGGAATCCTTCCACCCCTGGTTGGTCAGGCCTTGCGGACGCTTGCGGGCGTATTCGACAAAACTGTCGCCGTCCTCGTCGCCATAGGTGTCGATCCATTCCAGTGCCCGTTCCACATGCGGCCACAGCCACTCGATGCAGCCCTTCTCGTTGGTGCGCCGCCAGTAGGCGGCGGCCAGCATCACGAACAGCGGGGTGGAATCGGCGCTGCCGTAGTAGCAGCCGTAGGGCACTTCGCCCAAATTCGCCATCTCGCCCTCGCGCCATTCGTGCAGGATCTTGCCGGGCTCGGCGTCCTGGATCGGGCTGATGCGGTCGGCCTGATTGGCGGCCAGGGTCGCCAGCACTCCCTTGGAAATCTTGGGGTCGTGCCACAGGCATTCCAGCGCGGTCAGGATGCCGTCGCGGCCGAACACGGTGGAGAACCACGGCACGCCGGCATAAGGGTAGGGACCGTCGGGAGTGTCGGTCTCCAGCATGCGCAGATCCGCCATGGAGCGGTCGAGCCAGTGGTTGAACTGCTCGTTGGAGGTGGTGATGGTGGTGCGCCGCCCGGCCAGCTTG
>DATJKV010000520.1:0-6439 GCA_035491155.1 Magnetospirillum sp.
TCGCGATCAGATTGTGGTGATCACAGGAGCGTCATCGGGGATCGGCCGCGCCGCCGCCCAGGCCTTCGCCCAGGCCGGCTGCCGGATGGCGCTGGCGGCACGCAGCGCCTCGGCACTGGAGGTGGCGGCGCGTGAATGCAACGAGGCCGGCGGCCAGGCCATTCCGGTCCCCTGCGACATCACCGACGCCGAACAGGTGCTGAACTTGGCCGAGACGGCGCGGCAATCCTTCGGCCGCATCGACGTATGGGTGAACGCTGCAGGCGTCTACATGACCGGCCGCTTCGACGAGGTGCCGCTGGATGACTTCCGCCAAGTGATCGAGGTGAACCTGATGGGCACCGTGCACGGCTGCCGCGCAGCCTTGCCGGTGTTCCGGTCGCAAGGCCACGGCGTGCTGATCAACATCGCGTCCATGGCAGGTACGGTAGGCCAGGCCTTCGCCAGCGCCTACGTGGCCAGCAAATGGGCGGTGCGCGGCCTGACCGAGACGCTGCGGCAGGAACTGCTGGACCAGCCGGGCATCCAGGTATGCGCCGTGTTGCCGCCCAGCATCGACACGCCCCTATTCCGCAATGCGGCCAACTTCACCGGCCGCGCCGTCCAACCCATTCCGCCGGTGCACAGTCCCGAGGAAGTAGCCGAGACCATCGTGGCGGTGGCAAGGAACCCGGTGCGCGAGGCGTTCATCGGCATGGGCCGCCTGGTGGCCGCCGCCCATGCCCTCGCCCCCACCGCCACCGAACGCATGATAGCCCGCGCCGCCACCCGCCAGCATTTCCGGCGACGCGCCACCGCCGCCTCGCGCGGCAACCTCTATGCACCGCAGGAGCAGGCAGTCTACGGCGGCTGGGACGGCAACCAGAGCCATGCCGCGCGCAACGCAGCCCTGGTCGCCGCCGGCCTGGCGGTGGCGGCCCCCATCGTGATCTACGCCTGGCGGCGATTCCAGCAACGCGGGACGTATATCTAACTTCCCCTCTCCCGCGGTGCGGGAGAGGGTTAAATCACTTCCCCCGCACCCAGCGGGCGGCGGCTTCCGCCACGCGCTTGCCCAGCAATTCGGCGGTCTTGCGGTCCGAGGTCGGCGGAGCGACTTCGGGACCCTGGTCGGCGTTGGCCTGGGCCATGGCGCCGAGGAAGCTGCCCAGGCGGTTGAGATCCTCGACGCTGCCCTGGGAATTGTTGTTGCCCGGCAGCAGGTCGCCGCCGACCCAGATCATGCCGTGCTGGGCGGCGAAGATGGCCAGTTGGACCAGGGTGTTCAGCTTGTCGCCGCTCTGGCTGGCCGAGACGGTGAAGCCGGCGGCCAGCTTGTCCTTCCAGCCGCGGCCGTACCAGGTCTTGGAGGAAGTCTCCATGAACTCGTGAAACTTGGCGCTGGCCGAACCCATGTAGGTAGGCGAGCCGAAGATGATGGCGTCGGCACCGTCGAGCACGGCGGCCTTGGCCTCGTAGTCCTCGACCGGCACCAGATGGACCTGGGTACCGGCCACCTGGCCGGCACCGGCGGCGACCGCCTGGGCCAGCACCGTGGTGTGGCCGTAGCCCGAATGATAGACGATGGCGATGGAAGTCATGGCTTTCTCCAAGTAAGCGTGATCGTTACAGTTACATTAAACATCAAAAAAATACGCCTCAGGCGTCGGCCTGGATACGCTCCAGCACCTGGGACAGCAGAGTGGCGGCCAACACCGCCTCGCGGGCGGCTTCCGCCCGGTTCAGTACGTCCAACAGCACCGGCTGGATGGTCCGCCCCACCGGACAGCCCGGATTGGGCGGCTGATGGTGCAGGGCCGGTTCCTCGTCCTCCTCCACCGCGCGGGCGATGTCGAGCAGGGTAATGGCCGATGGGTCACGGGCCAGCACCGACCCACCGGCACTGCCCCGGGTCGAGTGCACCAGCCCGGCCTTGGCCAAGGCCGACAGGATGCGTCGGATCACCACCGGGTTGGTGTTGACGCTGCCCGCGATCCAGTCGGACGTGCACGTCTGCTCGGGATGCAAGGCGAGCACCGAGGTAACGTGGACGGCAACGGCGAAACGGCAATTCTTGGCCATGAGCCGAAATGTAACAGCAACAGTTACTGAATGCAAGACCACGAATCGACGTACCTCCCCTTCTGCGCGGGCCATGGTTCGTTAGGAAAGGATTACCTTCTGGGCCTACCCCTTGCTGGATACGACGGAAGGCACGCCCCGTGAGCAAACGGAAATACCTCTTCGCCGCCCTCGGCTTCGCCGCCCTGCTGCTGTCCATGGCGGTCAGCACACCGCTGGCGTTGAGCCTGATCGCCGGCCCCACCGCGCCCCAACCGGCCGAGGCCTCCTATTCCGAGCTGCGCGGCCTGCTCGCCCATCGCCAGGTAGCCGAGCTGGATTTCTACGGCCAGTCGCTCGCCGTCGCCACTGACCGCGCGGGCACGCTGCACCGTGCTCAGGTGCCGCCGCTGGTGGCGGCCAAGCTGGCCGAGGATGCCGCCGGTGCCGGTGCGAAGGTGGCCTTCCTGGCCGAGCATGATGCCCCCTCCTCCGGGCTTGACGGCGACATCGCCCTGGCGGTCGTCGGCAATGTCCTGATCTTCGGCGCCCTGGCCGCCTATTGGTTCCTTTTCGCCCAGGGCGGTTCGCTGGCCGGCCTGTTCGGCCGGGGCAACAGGGCCACCCTGGTGGACGGCACCAAGATCGACGTGCGCTTCAAGGACGTGGCCGGCTGCGACCATGAGAAGCTGGAACTGATGGAAGTGGTGGAGTTCCTCAAGGACCCGAGCCGCTTCGCCAAGCTGGGCGCTCGCGTCCCCACCGGCGTGCTGATGAGCGGCCCGCCGGGCACCGGCAAGACCCTGCTGGCCCGTGCCGTGGCCGGCGAGGCCGGGGTGCCGTTCTTCTCCATCTCGGGCTCGGACTTCGTCGAGATGTTCGTCGGCGTCGGCGCCGGCCGGGTGCGCAAGATGTTCGCCCAAGCCAAGAAGAATGCGCCTTGCATCCTGTTCATCGACGAGATCGACGCGGTGGGCCGCCAGCGCTCCGGCGGCAACGCGCGGGCCGCCCACGAGGAGCGCGAGCAGACCTTGAACCAGTTGCTGGTCGAGATGGACGGCTTCAAGCCCAATTCGGGCGTGGTGGTGATCGCCGCCACCAACCGTCCCGACATCCTGGACGAGGCCCTGATGCGTCCCGGCCGCTTCTCGCGCCATGTGGTGCTGCAAACTCCCGACCTGGCCGGCCGCTCCAAGATTCTGGACGTGCACGCCGCCAAGATCGTGCTGGACCCGGTCACCGACCTGCACGTGGTGGCGCGCGGCTGTCCCGGCTTCTCGGGCGCCCAGTTGATGCACCTGACCAACGAGGCCGCCATCGTCGCCGCCCGTGCCGGGCGCGAGGCAGTGACGATGGCCGATTTCGAGATGGCCAAGGACCGCATCCTGATGGGCACCGAGCGGCCCAACATCATGGGCGAGGAAGACCGCCGCCTCACCGCCTATCACGAGGCGGGCCATGCCGTGGTGGCGCTGCATTGCCCCGCTTCCGACCCCATCCACAAGGCCACCATAGTGCCGCGCGGCCAGGCCCTGGGCATGGTGGTGCGGCTACCCGAGAAGGACAGCCCCGCGCTGCGCCGCTCCAAGCTGAAGGCCGACCTCGCCGTGGCCATGGGCGGCCGTGCGGCGGAGGAGATCATCTTCGGCATGGAGGAGATTTCCACCGGCGCCGCCGGCGATATCCAGATGGCCAGCCGCATCGCCCGCAAGATGGTGACCGAGTGGGGCATGAGCGACCGGCTGGGCCTGGTGGCTTTCGGTGGCTCCCATGGCGATCCCTACACGCCCGAGGGCATGCGTGCCGACGACACCAGCCGCGAGATCGACGCCGAGGTGCGCACCCTGGTGGCCGAGGCCCGCATGAAGGCGCTGACCATCCTCAAGACCCACGCCGCCGATCTGGAAGCGGTGGCCCAGGCCCTGCTGGAAAAGGAAAGCCTGTCGGGCGCCGAGATCGCCGAGATCACCCGGGGCGCCGGCATGGACGACTGGGACCAGGCCGCCTTCCAGGGCATCTGACGAAACGGCCCGTGGGCCGTGGTTAATAAGCCCCGCAGCAAGCCGACCGCTTGTTGCGGGGCCTTTAGGCATTCGCGGATCGTAACCGAGCGTCAGAACCGTGCCACAAGACACGGATAACACGGATGCCCGCTGGCGCGGGCCAGGATGAACACGAATGATTTCATCCGTCTCCCTGCCGCAAGCCAGCTGCGAACCGGAATCCATTAGTCAGGCGGCACCATGGCCCCCGGATCTGCGTTGCGCTTGTTCGCGCGTATATCCGTGTTCATCCCTGGGCGCAAAGCGCCATCCTTGTTCAGCCGTGTCTCATGACGAGAGGCAAGCCGTGAATGTCGCTCCGGCCGTGCCCTCCAGCGGCCATGACGAACCACAATCTTTGCGCCGGCAGGGGCCCTTCCCCGCCTATTGCGCCCGCTCTGCCCACAGGCGCTGGAACTCCTCCAGTTCCCCCAGGTTCAGGTCGGACACGGCAGTAAACGCCATGTCGTCCTTGCCCCACACCACCATCTGATAGCCGTTGAGCTGACGCGCCCTGGCCGGTTGAGCGACGGGCCTTTCCGCCGCCTGCGCGAACAGGGTAATGACGTGCCGGTGGCGAAGGTAGACCAGTGCGGCCGCCGGCCGCCCCTCCACATGGTCCAACCGCCCTCCCACCAGTGGGAACCCTTCATCGGCTAGATCGGGCACCGGCGGCGACAGGTCGATGCGGCCGGCAAACCACGGTTTGACCGTGTGGCGGTCGGTGGACGTCACATCGGTCAAACGTTCGGCCGCCAATGCGTGGACATGGGCGGCGACCATGTCGCGCTCGAACGAATTCGAGGCGGCGCCCAGATAAATCGCCACACTGGCCGCCATCGCCGCCAAGGCCCCGGCCCACGCTCCGCCGGCGAACCACCGCCAGCGCCCCCGCTGCTTCGGCTCGCTCCCGACCAGCCGCGCCCGCAGGGATTCGGGCGCAGTGAAATAACTGGCCTGGTGCAAATGCTCGCTGAATGTTTGGCGCGCGGCATAGTCTGCGCGACAGACGGCACAGCCGGCCAAGTGATCGTCGAAGGCCAGTTGGCTCAAGGGGTCGAGGGCGCCATCAAGGCCAGTATCCATCAGGGCCCGCATGCGCCCGCAATCAATCCGTTCCATGGCGCTGCCTCCATGCCTCGTGCAGCAATCCGCGCGCCCGCGACAGCCGCGACATCACCGTGCCGATGGGTGTCCCGGTCACCTCGGCTATTTCGCGGTAGGACAACTCCTCCAACTCGCGCAGGACGATCACCTCGCGATAGCCGGCGGGCAGGGCCGCGATCAGGTCGTCCACCAGCCGCCGTTCCTCGTCGCGCGCCAATAGGCATTCCGGGTCGGGTGCCGGGCCGGAGAAGACGTCCTCGGCAACATCCTCGCCATTGGCGTCGTCCCCATTCGCCCCGCCGCGATTGGCCTTCAGCCAGTCGAAGCAGGCATTGCGGACGATGCGCAGGAACCACGGCCGCGCATTGCCGCCGCGACAGCTGTCGAAATAGCGCAAGGCCTTGACGAAGGCCTCCTGCACGGCGTCCTCGGCGTCGGCCGGGGTGCCGGTCAGCCATCGCGCCAAATTGTAGGCGGCATCGAGGTGGGGCAGCACCACCGCCTCGAACCGCCCGCTTCTGCTCTGGTGACTCCTGCTCTGGTCGGGCACTGCCGCTGCCTCGCACAATGACATCTCCTTATACCTGGGAAGGACTGTCCCTTATTCCCGCCCCCCGCGACCGGACGGATGGGGAATAAGCGGCCCGCCGTCATGGTAGGCATTGGGTCGACTTCCTTCACGACGGGAGACAGGATCATGACAGCACAAGACCGAGGCGGCATGACGCGGCGCCGTGCGCTCAAATGCATGGCCTGGGCGGGCACCGGATTGGTGTGGACGGTGAGCGGGGGCGTGCCTAAGGCGGCGGGCCTGCTCGGCAGCCCGGAAACCGCGGCCCTGCCGGCCGGCGACTTTCACTTCGTCCAGATCAGCGACAGCCATATCGGCTTCGCCAAGGAGGCCAACCCCGATGTGGTCGGCACCCTGCGCCAGGCCATCGCCAAGGTCGACGCCCTGCCGGCGCGGCCGCGCTTCGTCGTGCACACCGGTGACGTGTCCCACCTGTCCAAGGCCGAGGAATACGACCTCGCCCAGCAGGTTCTGGGCGAAATGAAGACCGGGCCGATCCATTTCATTCCCGGCGAGCACGACATGCTGGACGAGCAGCCGGGAACCCACTTCCGCGAGCGTTTCGCCAAAGGCACCCAGGGAACCGGCTGGTACAGCTTCGACGACGGCGGCGTGCACTTCGTCGCCCTGGTCAACGTCGCCAATCTCAAGGCGGGCGGCATGGGCAGCCTGGGGGACG
>DATJKV010000521.1:0-14580 GCA_035491155.1 Magnetospirillum sp.
AAAACCGCGACACCGATACCGGCGAGCACATCCTCAGGGTGGCCCGCCTGACCCACGAGATCACCCGTTGGCTGGTCGACAACGGCCATTACAGCACGCACATCACCGAAGATTTCCGCCGCAACGTGGGGCTGGCCAGCATCCTGCACGATGTGGGCAAGGTGTCCATTTCCGACAGCATCCTGCTCAAGCCCGGTCCGTTGGACCCGCAGGAACGGGCCGAGATGGAGCAGCATGCGGCGCGCGGGGCTGCCATCTTGCGCAAGGCCTCTGCCATGCTGGCGGGCAGCAGCCAGTTCCAGCTGGCCGCCGAGATCGCCGATTGCCACCACGAACGCTGGGACGGTGCCGGTTATCCCCACCGCCTCAAGGGCGAGGAAATCCCCTTGGGCGCCCGCGTCGTCGCCGTCGCTGACGTGTTCGATGCGCTATGTTCCGAGCGCCCGTACAAGAAGCCGTGGCCCATGGAGAAGGTGAAGGAATACTTCGTCGAACAGTCGGGCCGCCACTTCGATCCGCTGGTGGTGCAGGGATTGTGGGAAGTGGTGGAACAGCGGACCCACGCTTTGACCATTCCCTGGACCGACGACATGTCGGTGGGCAATCCCATCATGGACCACGACCACCGCATCCTGCTGGCGCTGGTCAACCAGGTGGCCAGCCCCGGCACGCGCGAGGACCCCGTCGCCATCGAGTTCATCCTGGACGAATTGCTGGGCTACACCGTCTCGCATTTCAGCCGCGAGGAACAATTGATGGCGCGCATCGGCTACCCGGAACTGACGGGCCACCACGCTACCCACGAAAACATGCTGGAAGAGGTGCGCCAACTGCACCGCCGGCTGGTGTCGTTCACCCCGAACTTGAGCGACGATCTGAACCGGTTCCTGGGCGACTGGCTGACCCGCCATATCCAGGTGGAAGACCAGCGCTACCGGCCGTACCTGGATTAGGCTAGCGAGGGCTAGCGCCCTGCCCAATCCGGGTCGATGACCTGGCGGGCCTTGCGGTCCTCGGCCAGCTTCTTGACGTGGGCCAGGTTGCGGGCGGCCACCTGGGCAGGGCCCTTGGCGCCGTGGGTGGTGAACACCTCCAGCGCCTCCTCCAGCACCTCCATGGCCTGGAGCAGGTGGTTGACGCCGCCGCCGTGGCGGTCCAACAGGAACAGGGCCGAGCCCAGGGTGTTGCGTGTGGCCGCCCAGGCCAGCGGCGTGCGCTCGCGCGAGCGCACCTCCAGCACGCTCTGGCAGGCGTCGATGGCCCGCTTCAGCACTTCCGGATTCTTCAACTGGTCGCCATAGACCTCCAGCACCTGGGCGATGGTGTGCATCACCTCGGCCCAGCGCTGGGGCGCCTCGGCGCGGGTATGCACGCTCAGCGCGCCCTGCAGCACCTGCAGGGCCTCGCGCAGCAGTTCGGTGTCGCCGGTGAGCAGGTCCAGGCGATACAGCGCCACCCCCAGCCGGGTCTGCAACGCCGCCCATTCCTGGGGCATGGCGGCTTTGCTGATGGTTTCGCACGCCGTGCGCCATTCCTTCACCGCTTCCTCCAGGTGTTCCTGGGCGCGGTCTTTCAGGCGCTCGGCCCGCGCGGTCAGCACGGCGGCCAAGTACTTGTGGACCAGCCCCGCCTCGTATGGCGGGTCCTGGCGCGGGTTCAGGCGCTTCTCGGCGGAGCGGTAAGCGTTGATGGCGCGCTGGAACCATTCGGCGGCCTGGGACGGCGGTACCGCCATGGCGCAGGCCGCCGAGACGTGGGCATGCACCAATTGGGCGGTGCGTTGCTGCGGCATGGTCCACGCTACCGGCGGCTTGGCGGCGACCAGCTCCAGCGGTGCCGCCGCCAGCGGCAACAGGCGGCGCTGGCCGGCGCGCTGAACCTGGGTGGCGGGTTCGGCGGCAGCCAGGATGGCGCCATAGAGCAGGTTCAGCTGCGCCTCGTCCAGCTGGACCGGGAATTCAAGCCGGCAGGCGGGGCCGAACAGGGCCGGGCGATCCTCGTCGGGGATCGAGGCGGTGGACAGGCGCAGGCGATAGCCGTCCTTGGTGATGTCGCCCCACAGCAGCACGTCGGCATTCTCGGCCACCACCGTGTGCCGGGTGTTGGTGATCACCGACGCCGTCAGGGCCGGGTCATCCAGCACGTCCAATTGGAAGGGGCGGGGGTAGGGCTTGACCTTGAACGAGGTCTTGCCCTCCAGCATCTTGAACAGCGCTTGCGAGGCGGCGCCGTCGGCGCTGTCGCCATTCATGGCCGCCACCAGAACGGTGAACAGCGGCGCCTCGGCCGGTGGCGGGGCCGCCTGGGCGGCCGCCTGGTCGGGGTCGGGCTGCGGCTTGGGCTTCAGCATCTTGGCGACGGCATCCAGCAGCCGCGCCAGCCCCCCTTGCGCGTGGGCAGGCGCGTCCTCGGCCGATACCGGCGCCGGCGAATCGGGGCGCTTGGCAGGCAGGTTCAGGGTCGGCCGCTGCAGCGGCTGCTTGAACTTATCGCGAGGGTCTTGCGGGTTGCTCATCGCGTTCCCAGGGGATGGGGCTGTTCCTTATTAGACCACCCGGTCATAACCGGCAATAAGGTCAGCCGCCGATCAGCGCCAGCCACTCCTCTTCGCTCAACACCGTCAGGCCCAATTTCTGCGCTTCGGTGAGCTTGGAACCGGCACCCGGCCCGGCCACCACGTAGTCGGTCTTCTTCGACACGCTGCCCACCACCTTGGCCCCCAGGGCTTCGGCGCGCGCCTTGGCCTCGGCGCGGGTCATGGCGGTCAATTCGCCGGTGAACACCACCGCCTTGCCGGCCACGGGCGAGCCGGTGGACACCGGCTTGGCGGCATCCTGCACGCTCAGCAATGACAGCAGGTCGTCCAGCACCGCCAGGTTATGCTCTTCTTCGAAGAACGACAGGATGTCGGTGGCGACGCTGGGGCCGATATCCTCGATGCTGACCAGCTCGTGATAGGCCTCGTTCTCGCGCTTGGACGCTTCCAGCATGGAAGCCCGCCAGTGGGCCGCCGAGCCGTAATGGCGGGCCAGCCGCTTCGCGGTGGCTTCGCCGACCTGGCGAATGCCCAGCGCATAGATGAAGCGCTCCAGCGGGACGGTGCGGCGGGCGTCGATGGCGGCGAACAACTTCTCCACCGAACGCTTACCCCAGCCGGGGAAATTCTCCAGCCGCTGCATGGTGCGGGCGTTGGTTTCCTCCAGCCGGAAGATGTCGGCCGGGGTCTTGATGAAGCCCTTCTCCAGCAGGAAGGCCACGTTCTTCTCGCCCAGCCCCTCGATGTCGAAGGCGTTGCGGCTGGCGAAATGGATCAGCCGTTCGGTGGCCTGGGCGGCGCAGACCAGGCCGCCGGTGCAGCGCCACGCCGCCTCGCCCTCGATCCGCTCCGCATGGCTGCCGCAGACCGGACAGACGGGATGATCGCCGCCCGCGGGCGTCAGCGCCGCCACCATGGAGAACTCGGCAGGACCGCGCTCGCCATCGGGGGCGGGGCCGACCACCTGGGGGATGACGTCGCCGGCGCGCTGGATGATGACGGCATCGCCGGCGCGGATGTCCTTGCGGCGGATGTCGTCCTCGTTGTGCAGGGTGGCTTGGCCGACCACCACGCCGCCCACGTTCACCGGCTCAAGCTCGGCCCACGGCGTCAGCACGCCGGTGCGGCCCACCGACACGTGGATGGCCTTGAGCTTGGTGCGCGCCTGCTCGGCGGGGAACTTATGGGCGATGGCCCAACGGGGCGAGCGGCTGACGAAGCCCAGGCGCTGCTGCCAATCGTAGCGGTCGACCTTGTAGACCACCCCGTCGATGTCGTAGGGCAGCTCGGCGCGGCGCCGGCCGATGTCGCGATAGAACTCCAGCACCGCCTCGACGCCGTCACACAAGGTGGCCAGCGGATTGGCGGGGAAGCCCCAGGCGGTCAGCTTCTCCAGGAAGTGCCAGTGGCTGTCGGCGATGGGCTCGCTCACCTCGCCCTGGGCGTAGGTGAACAGGCTCAACGGGCGGGTGGCGGTGACCTTGGGGTCGAGCTGGCGCAAGCTTCCGGCGGCGGCATTGCGCGGATTGGCGAACACCTTGTCGCCCGCCGCCTCCTGGCGCAGGTTCAGCGCCATGAAGTCGGCCTTGGTCATGTAGACCTCGCCACGCACCTCCAGCACCGCGGGGGCGTTTTCGATCACGCGCGGCAACTGCTTCAGGGTCAGCAGGTTGGCGGTGACGTCCTCGCCCTCGGTGCCGTCGCCACGGGTGGCGCCCTGGACGAAACGCCCGTGCTCGTAACGCAGGCTGATGGACAGGCCATCGATCTTGGGCTCAGCCACCAGGGCGATGGGGGCATCGGGGGCAAGGGCGAGAAAACGGCGGATGCGGTTGGTGAATTCCCGCACGTCCTCGTCCTCGAAGGCGTTGTCCAGCGACAGCATGGGCACGGCGTGGCGCACCTTGCCGAAACCCTCGGCCGGCGTGGCGCCCACCCGCATGGTGGGGCTGCCGGCCGCCAGTTGCGGGAAGGCGGCCTCCAACGCCAGCAGTCGGCGCTTGGCGTCGTCGTAGGTGGCGTCGTCCACCTCGGGGGCATCGTCGGTGTGGTAAAGCGTATCCCAGCGAGCCACCTTCTCGGCGAGGGCCTTGTGCTCGGCGATGGCTTCGAAGGGCGACAGGGGCGAGGCGGGAATGGGCGTGCTCATGGCGCCCATTTATAACCGCGACTTTACGCTGCCACCAGCGCGTCGGCGGATTTGTCCTGCCATCCCGCCAGGGGGACCACCACCCAGAAGATGGAGCCGCGACCCTCGATGGAACGGACGTGGACGGGGTGGCCCAGCAGGCGGGCGGTGCGGTCCACCACCGACAAGCCCAGACCCAAGCCCTTGGCCCGGTCCCGTTCGGGATTGCCGATCTGGTAGAAGTCTTCGAAGACGGCCTCGATCTGGTCGGGCGGGATGCCGATGCCGGTATCGGCCACCTCGATGCGCAGCAAGCCCTCGCCTTCCCGGCGACAGCCCACCAGGACACGGCCCATGGGGGTGTAGCGGATGGCGTTGGACAGCAGGTTGCGCAGCAGGCGGTCCAGCAGGGCGGCGTCGCTGCGGATCACTGCGTGGGTGGGGACAAACCGCAGGTCCAGGCCCTTTTCGCGAGCAACGGGAGCAATCTCGCGGACCAGGTCCGCGAGGAGCGGCCCCAGCGCCAGCTCGGCCGAATGCGGCTTTATGATGCCGGCTTCCAGGACCGACAAGTCCATGTAGTTGCGCAGCAATTCCTCGCCGGCGGCCAGCGCGGTGAGGGCGCCGTTCAACACCCGGCGGTCCAGGCCTTCGGTGAGGCGGGTTTCCAGGGTTTCCAGATACAGGCGCAGGGCCTGCATGGGCTGCCTCATGTCATGGCTGGCGGCGGCAAGGAAGCGGCTCTTGGCCGCGTTGGCCTGCTCCGCCTCGTCCACCGCCTGGCGCAGCCGCTCCTTGGACTCGCGCAATGCTCGGGTGGCGGCATCGCGCTCGGTCAGGCTCTGGCGGAAGCAGTCGATGGCACGGGCCATGGCGCCGATGGCATTGGTGTTGAGCAGATAGGGGATGGCGATGCCGGTGTCGCCGGCCGCCAGCGACAGCAGGCCGGAACGCAGCCGCAGCAGCGGGCGGTGGGTGCGCATCAGCACGGCCAGCCCCACGGCGATGGCGGTGATTGCGCCGCTGGCCAGCACTGCCAGTCCCAGCAAGGAGAATTCGGCCGAGCGGCGCGCCCGGTTGGCCTCGACGCGCAGGCGGGCTGCATGGTGGCGCCCGGCCTCCAGCGATTCCTCCAGCACCGCTTCCAAATGGCGGTAACGGTCTTCGCCCTCGCTGTTGTGCAGGAAGCTGGCATCGTACTGCCGGCCATCCACCACCAACTGGGCGGTGCGCAGGCGGGTATCGCGCCAGGCCGACATGGCGGTGACGATGCGGCCCACCAGTTCCTCGTCATCCCATTGGCCGTTGACTACTAGGTCCAGCGCTTCCGTCAGGCCCTTGTCGTCGAAGGTGGAACGACCCTGGACCGCCAGCGCAGCATTCACGTCATTGGCCAAAATGGCGTCGCGCAGGCCAGCCTGCAGTTTGTGCACGTGATGGTGGGCGCGCAGCAGCCCGTCGGCCAACTGGAACGGCTGCTCTCGCAAGGAATCGTTTGTCTTGGCGAAATGGTCGACCCGGCTTACCGCCAATCCGCCGGCGAAAGCGGAAAAGGTCAGGAACAGGCCCAGAGCCAGCCATTTGAGGGTACGCGTATTCACGGATCGGCCGCTTGTCATCGCGGGCATAGCCCAAAAATCCCGAACCGATCATAGGAAAGTCTGGTCGAGTCTTGGAATAGGGCCTAAGGCTGGATGTTGGTTATTTTCTTTATGTCCAAAGTAATGTCTTACTAATCAACCGCTCATTGTTGCGAGACCGACATCCACCGTTCCTGCACGTTTAACGTGTTCGGTGAAATATTTAATTCTCTTTGCTGCGTCTAGTGTAGGTTGTGCGAAATAATATCCTTGCGCGTAATCGATGTTTGCATCTTGCAGGATCTGCAGCATGACGGTGTCTTCGACGCACTCGCCCACGGTGACGATGCCCAGGTCGTGACACAGGCCGGTGATGGCCTTCAACACCGAGCGGCCGCGTGGGTCGCGGGCGTCCTGGACGTATTCGGCGTCGATCTTGACGAAGTCCACCGGAAGGAAGCGCAGCAGGTCGAAGGCCGCGCCGCCCGCGCCGAAATCGTCCAGCGAGACGCGCACGCCCAGCTTGCGGACGCGGGTCAGCAGGCGCTTGGCTTCGTCAAGGTTGTAGATCTGGGTGGCGTCGGTGATTTCGATCACCAGGCGGCCGAGCACTTGGTGGTTTTCCTCCAGCACCTTGAACAGGGACTGGTAGAAGGCGGGGTTGCCCAGCGAGTGGCCCGACACGTTGACCGAGATGGTGGCCAGCGACGATACCTCGCCGGGGGTGCGCAACATCTTCAACGCTTTGGTGATGGCGATCACGTCGAATTCGCCGATCAGGCCCACCTCGGTGGCGAAAGGGATGATCTGCGACGGCACAAAGAATGCGCCGTTGTGGGTGATGCGGCTGAACGCCTCGTACTTCAGCACCGCACCGGTCCGCAGGTTGACGATGGGCTGGAACAGGAAGGCCAGTTTTTCACCGCCACGCACCATCTGGCGGAAATTGCGCACCCGCACCAGCGTGTCCTGCACCGCATATTTCGCGCTTTCCGCCAGCGACTTCAGGGCGAATTGGGTGCTGTCGCGGACGAAGCCATTGACGATGAAGGTCATCGCCTTGGCGATGTCGTCGTCGGACAGGGCGGTGTCGTCCATGTCCAGACTGGCCGAGCGCATCTTCACCGAGGCGCCCTGCTTGCCGGTGAAGCGGTCAGCCAGGGCGGCGACCCGCTTCTGCACCTGGGCGGCGGGTACCTTGTTGTCATGCACGACGCCAAAGGAATGGGGCGCCAGCGGCCCGGCCGAGGCGCCGCGCACCGAACATTCCTCCAGCGTGTCGATCAAGGTGTTGAGGAAGCTCTGGCTGGTGGTCGGCTCCATGGAGGTGAAGTCACTGGCCGACAGGTCGACCAGGGTCAGCGTGTAATCCTCGCCCAGCCGGTTGCCTTCGTTCAGGCGCGTCTGCACCATGTCGATGAACTTGGCCTTGTGATCGACATCGCCCATCTGCCGCACCGGCTCGGGCATCGCCACCGGCGGGATGCGCGACAGCACCAGGTGATAGGCCTTGGGGAACTGGGGCAGGCGGATGCCGGCCATGCGCAGCTTGGACACCGCGCCCGAGGCGCCGACCAGACTGATCACCATGTGGTCCAGGCGGCCGGTGGTCTTCAGCTTCAGCAGGCCGTCCTCGAACCGCTTGCGGTCCTTGGCGTGGACGAAATCGGCCAGCCTCTTGTCGGTAAGGTCGCCATCGGACAGGCCATAAACGGCCTCGCCCGCACCGGCCGAATAGGTGATGACGTCGTCGTCACCCACTTCCAACAGCAGGTCGGCACCGGCAAAGGCGAAGGCGATAAACCTATCGCGCTGGGCCTTCAGCTTCTCGATGACCCCCGAATCGCCCATATCCCCTCCCCGAGACTTCGGCAGTTCGACAAAGGTTAAATAAAAATTAAACTATGCGCAAATTGTTTCTGTATCGAAAGTATAACTTTTTGCCACGAACAAAGAGGTTGGGGAGCTCCGCTGCCCTTTTTTTGCTTGGCGTGGATAACGGCGATTCCGATCAACCGAAAGTCATGCGTTGTCCTTACCCCTTATGCGGAAATCTTGCCCTCCAACGATGGGGGTCATAGAGTGCGCATCTATTCGGCCGCAAGATGCCGAAGGATTGGGAGGAATGCCATAATGCGTTGCCTTGCGAAGTTGGGCGCGGCGAGTCTGGTCGTGGCGGGCGCCACCTTGCATTTCGGAGCGGCCCAGGCGGCCGACGCCATCAAGGTTGGTGCGTTCCTGTCGGTCACCGGTCCGGCCTCGTTCCTGGGCGAGCCGGAAAAGAAGACCCTGGAACGCTATGTCGAGCGCCTGAACAAGGACGGCGGCATCAATGGCCGCAAGATCGACTTGGTCGTCTATGACGACGCCGGCACCCCCGACAAGGCCGCCACCTTCGCCAAGCGCCTGATCCAGAACGACGGCGTGGACATCATCATCGGCGGCACCACCACCGGCACCTCCATGGCCGCCATCAAGGTGGTCGAGCCGTCGGGCGTGCCGTTCGTCTCGCTGGCCGGCGGCATCGACATCGTCGAGCCGGTGAAGAAGTGGGTGTTCAAGACCCCGCACACCGACCGCATGGCGGCCGAGAAGGTGTTCGCCGATATGAAGAAGAAGGGCGTCACCAAGGTCGCGCTGGTGTCCGAGGATGCCGGCTTCGGCAAATCGGGCCATGACCAGTCGCTGAAGGTGGCTGCCAATTACGGTATCGAGATCGTCGCCGACGAGGTCTATTCGCCCAAGGACCCCGACGTCACCGCCCAGCTGACCAAGGCCAAGAATGCCCCTGGCGTCCAGGCCATCTTCAATTTCGGCTTCGGCCAGGGCCCGGCGGTCGTGACCAAGAACTACAAGCA
The DNA here is from genome assembly GCA_035491155.1 of Magnetospirillum sp. GTDB lineage: Bacteria > Pseudomonadota > Alphaproteobacteria > Rhodospirillales > Magnetospirillaceae > Magnetospirillum. Next base: position 9,103 of record DATJKV010000521.1, read on the forward strand.
ACTGGGCATCGCCGTGCCGCTGTGGCAGTCGCACGGCGTCGCCTCGAAGGAATTCATCCGCCTGGCCGGCGACGCCGCCGAGGGTGTCCGCCTGCCGGCCGCCGGGCTGGTGGTCGCGGAACAACTGGCGGCCACCGATCCGCAGAAGCCGGTGGTGACCGCCTTCAAGAAGGATTACGAGGCCACCTTCAAGTCCGAGGTGTCCACCTTCGCCGGCCACGCCTATGACGGCCTGCAGATGGCCGCCGCCGCCATCCAGCGCGCCGGCTCCGTCGACAAGGCCAAGGTGCGCGACGAATTGGAAAAGACTTCGGGCTACGTGGGCACCGCCGGCCTGGTTTCCATGTCCCCGACCGACCACATGGGCCTGTCGCCCCAGGCCTTCCACATGGTCGAGATTCGCAAGGGCGACTGGGTGCTGGCGGACTAAGGGCCTGCACTTGTTTCGTCATTCCCGCGAAAGCGGGAATCCATGGGGTTGCCAACAAGCCGCTGGCCGGCATGGACCCCCGCTTCCGCGGGGGTGACGCATCTTAGGGGGGATGATGTTCGCGGAATTCCTTCAGTACCTGTTCTCCGGGCTGACTTCGGGCGCCATCTACGCCCTGGCCGGGCTGGGGTTCGCCATCATCTACAATTCCAGCCACGTGATTAACTTCGCCCAGGGCGAGTTCATCATGATCGGCGGCATGGCGACGGCGACCATGGTGGCGGCGGGCGTGCCGCTGCCGCTGGCGGCGGCGCTGGCGGTGGTGGCGACCATGGCGGTGGGCGTGGCGCTGGAGAAATTCGCGGTGGAGCCGGCGCGCAACGCCGATGTCACCGCCATCATCATCATCACCATCGGCGCCTCCATCTTCCTGCGCGGCGCCGCCCAATTGCTGTGGAACAAGGAATTCCATGCCTTGGCGGCCTTCTCCGGCGACACGCCGCTGAGGGTGGGGGGCGCCACCCTGATGCCGCAGAGCCTGTGGGTGATGGGCGTCTCGGTGGCGCTGATCGCCATGCTGTGGTGGTTCTTCAACCGCACCCTGTTCGGCAAGGCCATGCTGGCCACCTCGTACAACCGGCTGGCGGCGCGGCTGATGGGCATACCGGTCAAGACCGTGCTGATGGTGGCCTTCGCCCTTTCGGCCCTGCTGGGCGCGGTGGGCGGCATCGTCATGACCCCCATCACCTTCACCAATTACGAAGCCGGCATCATGCTGGGGCTGAAGGGCTTCTCGGCCGCCGTCCTGGGCGGCCTGGGCTCGGGCGGTGGCGCCATCGTCGGCGGGCTGCTGGTGGGCGTGGCCGAGGCGCTGGCCTCGGGCTATCTGTCCTCGGCCTACAAGGACGCCATCGCCTTCGTCATCATTCTTTTCGTGCTGTTCTTCATGCCGAGCGGCCTGTTCGGCATGAAGGGCACCGATCGGGTCTGACCTTATTATGTGGAAATCCCCCCGTACCGGAGGCCTTGGGCTGCTGGCGATCCTGCTGGCGGCGGCGCCTTTGACCTTCCCCAACGCCTATTTCTACGACGTGGGCGTCAACGCGCTGTTCAACGCGGTGCTGTGCGTGGGCCTGAACCTGCTGATCGGCTATGGCGGCCAGATCAGCCTGGGCCATGCCGGCTTCTTCGCGCTCGGCGCCTACGGCACCGCCATCCTGACCGGCCGCTACGCCCTGCCGCCGGTGGCCGCTATGCTGGTCGCGGCCGGCGGCGTAGGGCTGCTCGCCTTCGTGGTCGGCCGGCCCATCCTGAAGCTCAAGGGCCACTACCTGGCCATGGCGACGCTGGGCATCGGCATCATCATTCATATCGTGCTGAAGACCGAATCCTGGCTGACCGGCGGCCCCGACGGCATCGGCGTCGATCCCTTCCATCTGGCCGGACTGGCCGTGGCGGGCGACCAGGCATGGTATTGGCTGGCCGCAGGCCTGCTGCTGCTGGCGGTGTGGCTGTCGCTCAATCTGGTGGATTCGCCGGTGGGCCGCGCGCTCCGTGCCGTGCACGGCTCCGAGGTGGGCGCCGAGGTGGTGGGCGTGGATACCGCCCGCTCCAAGGTGCTGGTGTTCGTGGTCTCGGCGGTGTTCGCCAGCCTGGTGGGCTCGCTGTTCGCCCACAAGAACGCCTTCATCACCCCCGACATCGGCAGCTTCTTCCGCTCCATCGAACTGGTCACCATGGTGGTGCTGGGCGGCATGGCCTCCACCTTCGGCGCGGTGATCGGCGCGGTGATCCTGACGCTGCTGCCCCAGTTCCTGGCCGCCTTCGAGGATTACGAGGCCATGGTGCTGGGCGCCATCATGATGGGCACCATGATCTTCATGCCCAAGGGCCTACTGCCCTCGCTGCGCCTGCTGCTGTCGAAGCGGAGGGCGGCATGACCTTGCTCTCGGTCGAGGCATTGTCCAAGGAGTTCGGCGGCGTCCATGCCGTCGAGGACCTGTCCTTCGCCATCCATCCCGGCACCATCCATTCCATCATCGGGCCCAACGGCGCCGGCAAGACCACGCTGTTCAACCTGATCACCGGCATCTATACGCCCACGTCGGGTCGCATCCGGCTGGACGACAAGGATATCGCCGGCCGCCGCCCGTGCGAGCTGGCGGCCCTGGGCATGAGCCGCACCTTCCAGAACCTGCAGGTGTTCTTCAACATGACGGCCGTCGAGAACGTCATGGTCGGCCACCACCTGCACCTGGATCGCGGCCTGTTGGCTTCGCTGCTGCGGCTGCCGGCGATGGTCAAGCGCGACCGGGCCTGCCGCGCCCATGCGGTTGAGCTGCTGGAGTTCGTGGGCCTGTCCCGCTACGTCAATGCCGACGCCGCCTCCATGCCCTACGGCGCTCTCAAGCGCCTGGAGATCGCCCGCGCGCTGGCGGCCAAGCCGCGCCTGCTGCTGCTGGACGAGCCGGCTGCCGGCCTCAACGCCACCGAAAGCCGCGAGATCGACGAGGTCATCAAGAAGGTGGCGGCGTCGGGCGTGACCGTGGTGCTGGTGGAGCACGACATGAAGATGGTCATGGGCATTTCCGACCATATCCTGGTGCTGAACTACGGCCGCAAGCTGGCCGAGGGCACCCCCGCCGAGGTGCGCGCCAACCCCGAGGTCGTCGCCGCCTATCTGGGAGGGCAGGGGTGATGCTGCTGGAAATCTCCGACCTCTCCAGCCATTACGGCCGCATCCTGGCGCTCAAGGGCATCGACCTCAAAGTGGCCGAGGGGGAATTGGTGGCGCTGGTGGGCGCCAACGGTGCCGGCAAGACCACCCTGCTGCGCTGCCTGTCCGGCGTGCAGCCGCCGACCGGCGGCTCCGTCCGCTTCGACGGCGCCGACATCACCAAGCTGGCGGCCGAGCGCCGGGTGGCGTTGGGCATCGCCCAGGTGCCGGAAGGGCGCCAAGTGTTCGGCCCGTTGTCGGTGGAAGACAATCTGCGCCTTGGCGCCTACCGCCGCCGGGGCAAGGACGTGGATGCCGATCTGGACCGCATGTATGCCCTGTTCCCCATCCTGAAGGAGAAGCGGGCTCTGGCTGCCGGCACGTTGTCGGGCGGCCAGCAGCAGATGCTGGCCATGGCCCGTGCGCTGATGAGCCATCCGCGTCTGCTGCTGCTGGACGAGCCGTCCATGGGCCTGGCGCCGCTGCTGGTGGCCGAGATTTTTCAGGCGGTGCAGGAACTCAAGCGCCAAGGCACCACCATCTTCCTGGTGGAGCAGAACGCCACCGCCGCCTTAGGCATCGCCGACCGCGCCTATGTGCTGGAAACCGGTGCCGTGGTGATGGAGGGTGAGGGGGCCGCCCTGCTCGCCGACGAGCGGGTGAAATCGGCTTATCTGGGGCTATAGGCCCCTGGCGTTCCCTTCGCCGAAATCCCACCTCCTCGCCCAAGGAGGTGTTGACCAGGATCGGGGGCCCTGCGTGCATCCCTGGTTGATGGCCGCCTACGCCATAGTGGGCGGAGGTTCCCCTTTTCCGCATCTGTCGCTTTGCCTGATGGGCAAGATGGCTTGATACGTCCATGGGCAGGGGCCACGTGACGCCTCGCAAGTTCCTCTTGCGTGGCCGGGACGGCGCGTGCGCCTGCGGGCACGGAGGCTTGCCGAAGCCTCGGGGGCTTGGGAGCCGCGAGGCGGGTTTCCACTCACTGGACGTGCAGGAGAATGGCATGGCGGTCGGTATCGTAAAGTGGTTCAATGCAACCAAGGGGTATGGCTTCATCCAGCCTGAAGGCGGCGGCAACGACGTGTTCGTCCATGTGACCGCGGTGCAGCGCGCCGGACTGGACAAGCTGGATGAAGGCCAGCGGGTCCGTTACGAGCTTGTCCGCGATCGCGGGCGGGTGGCGGCGGGAAACCTGACCCAGGCCGATTGACGCCGGGTGCAACGTACGCGGCGCAGGATGTGACGGCCCCTGTTCCCAGGGGCCGTCGTTTTTTAGGGGGCGAGGATGAGGACTTGTGTGGCCATCCGCCACGTGGCGTACGAGGATCTGGACCTGCTCGAGGGCGTGCTGGCGGCCAAGGGCTTTTCGGTTCGTTATCTGGACGCCCCCATCGAGGACGTGGCTGCGTTGGATCCGCTGGAGCCCGACCTCCTGGTGGTGCTGGGCGGCCCGCTTGGCGCCTATGACGAAGCGCTGTTCCCTTTCCTGATCCCCGAACTCAAGGCGGTGGAGCGCCGGTTGGCGGCCGACCGGCCGCTGCTCGGCCTGTGCCTGGGCGCCCAGATCATGGCCCGCGCCCTGGGGGCCCGCGTCTATCCCAATCCCGCCGGCAAGGAACTGGGCTGGTCGGCCCTGTCGCTGACGCCGGAAGGGCAAAATTCAGTGCTGGCCGGGCTGGACGGCGCCGCCGTGCTGCACTGGCACGGCGATACCTTCGACCTGCCCCATGGGGCGGAGCGGTTGGCTTCGACCCCCGTCACCCCCAACCAGGCGTTCTCGTGGGGCCAGCGCGCCCTGGGCTTGCAATTCCACGCCGAGGTTTCCGGCCGGGGGCTGGAGCGCTGGTTCGTCGGCAACATTGGCGAAATCTCAAGCACTCCGGGGATAAGCTTGGCTGAACTTCGGGCCGACACCGCCCGCCACGCCCCCATCATCGAAAAGCGTGGGGCCGGGGTGCTGGGGCAGTGGTTGGACATGGTGTGCGCATGACTGGTCAGGCCCGAGGAACGGTGTATATTAAGAATGCTCGACCAGGGGTAATCCCGCCAGCCGGAAGAAAGCGGACGTGGATCAGAAACTGAAAGAGGAAGACGTCGCCCGCCTGCTCGCCAATCCGTCGGCGGACACCCGGGCAGAGCTTGCGACCAAGATCGCGGGCCAGCATCCCATGCTGAGCTCGGCCCAGCGCAAGCTGGCCGAGGATATTTTCCGCCTGATGGTGAAGGACGCCGAGGTGCGCGTCCGCGAGGCCCTGGCGCGCCAGCTCAAGGAAAACCCGCTGGTTCCCCACGACGTGGCGATGACGCTGGCGCGCGACGTGGACGCCGT
>DATJKV010000522.1:0-1574 GCA_035491155.1 Magnetospirillum sp.
GTGGGAGCGGAACAGCAAATCCGGCACACGGGTGCGTTCCACCCGCTCGGGCGCCTTCTCGGCGAATCCCGGCTGCGGATGGTGGCCGACATAGGCGTAGGGCCAGCCGTAGAAGGCGTCCCGCGTCACCTCGGTCAGATAGTCGGGCACCAGCTCGTCGCCCTGGCCATCGCGCTCGTTGACCACTGCCCACAATTCGTCGCTGCCGGGCCGGAAGGCCATGCCGACGGGATTGCGCAGGCCGGCGGCGAAGGTGCGCTGGCGGCTGCCGTCGATGGCGAATTCCTGCACGGTGGCGCGCGGCGCCTCTTCCTCGTCAAGGTTGCCCCGACTGCCGATGCCCACATAGAAATGCTTGCCGTCCGGCGCAATGGCCAGCGAGCGGGTATTGTGGCCGGAACCGTCGCCCAGCGCGCCGGTCTCGGTGACCGGGTCACGGCTGTCCACCCGCTCGGCCCCTGACGTCCACGGCAGCCGCCATACCCGGCGGGTGTCGGCCACCCACACCGCGTTGTCGTGAAAGGCCAGGCCGAACGGCTCGGCGAAGCCCTCGGCAAAGGTGGAGCGATGGTCGGCGCGGCCGTCGCCGTTGCTGTCCACCAGCCGTGTCAGCTTGTCGGCATGTTGTTCCGCCACCAGCAGCGATCCGTCAGGCAGCACCATCAGGTTGCGCGGATGGTCGAGATGGTCGGCGAACAGCGTGGCGCGCCAGCCGGGCGGCACGCTCAGCCCAGCCCCCTTGGGCCTTGGCACCACCTGGGCCGGATTGGCCTTCGACGGCGTGGCGTGCGGCTTGGGCAGGGAATCGGGATCGACCGAGAAACGATCCCCCGGTTTGGGTTCGGCGGCCAGGGCAGGAAAGGCAAGCAGGAGGGCGAGCAGGGCAACGTGCCTCATGGGATGCACCTCGGGCGCGGAAATACCGAGGATTTCACCACCAAGACACCATGGACACAAAGGCGCCGTACGGGAGGCACCGCCTGAGCCGCCACTCCTCCCTCTTGGGAATCTTGGTGCCTTAGGTGGTGAATCAAAAAGGCCCTCCGAGGAGGGCCTTTCTTTTACGCGCTGGTGTCCACCTGCTCGCCGGGCGGGGCCTTGGGGCCGCCCTTGGAGACGCCCACCAGGGCCGGGCGCAGCAGACGGTCATGGATCTGGTAGCCCTGCTGCATCACCATCACCACGGTGCCTTCCGGCTGGGTGGTGTCCTCGACCTCCATCATGGCCTGGTGCAGGTTGGGATCGAAGCGCTGGCCGTGGGCCGGGACCAGACGGATGCCGTAGCGCTCGAAGGTGGCGAGCAGCTCGCGCTCGGTCATCTCGACGCCGACGGTCAGGGTGTTGGCGATGTCGTTGCCCTCACGCGCGGCCGGCGGCACCGAGTCGAGCGCGCGGCGCAGGTTGTCGGCCACGGACAGAACGTCCTTGGCGATCTGGGCGACGGCGTACTTGCCGCGATCCTCGGCCTGCTGCTCCAGCCGGCGGCGCACGTTCTCGGTGTCGGCCTTGGCGTAAAGAACGTCGTTCTTCAGCTTGGCGACCTCCGCCTCCAGCGCGGCGACACGGTCGTCGCC
>DATJKV010000523.1:0-7288 GCA_035491155.1 Magnetospirillum sp.
CCTCCACCAAATCCAGGATGGTGTCGGTGAGCAGCAGGTGCAGGCGCAGTTGCGGATGGCGGCGCATGAACTCGCCCACCAGCGGCGCCACGTGGGTGCGGCCGAACGAGGCCGAGGCGGTCACGCGCAGGAAGCCCGACAACGGTCCCTCGTCAGCGGCAACCAGCGCCTCGGCCTCGGCCAAATCGGCCAGCAGCGAGCGCACCCGGGGCAGGAACGTCTCCCCCTCATTGGTCAGCGCCAACGTGCGCGTTGTCCGCAGCAGCAGCCGGGTCCCCAGCCGCTTCTCCAGCGCCGCCAGGTGCTTGCTCACCGCCCCCACCGACATGCCCAGGACACGGGCCGCCGCCGACAGGCTGCCGCTGGCGGCCACCTGGGCGAACACCTCCATCTCGCGCATCCGGTCCATGCATTATTTCCATTTTAGAAAAGCTGATTTGCCATTCAGCCCACTACCCAGGCGGTTTGGAAAGTGTGAATTTGCATGCCAGCGTCCAACGCTGCGAGGAGCCATCCATGTCCAAGCTGTTCTCTCCCATCACCCTGGCCGGCCTGACCCTGCCCAATCGCGTGGTGGTCGCCCCCATGTGCCAGTACAGCGCCACGGACGGCAAAGCCGGCGACTGGCATGTGCAGCATTACGGCGCCCTTGCCGCCTCGGGCCCCGGCATGATCGTGCTGGAGGCCACCGGCGTGTCGCCCGAAGGCCGCATCAGCCCCTATTGCCTGGGCCTGTACGACGACGCCACCGAAGCGGCGCTGACCTCGCTGGTGGCCAAGCTCAAGGGCTTCGGCGAATCGCGCATCGCCATCCAGCTGGGCCATGCCGGCCGCAAGGGCGCGGCGGCAGCGCCGTGGGACGGCGGCGGCCCCTCCGGAGCCTGGACCAACGTGGCCCCCTCGGCCGTGCCGTTCGATGAGAACTGGCCGGCGCCTCAGGCCCTGGACGAGACCGAGATGGAGCGGTTGCGCCATGCCTTCGCCAACGCCGCCGCCCGCGCCCTGCGCGCCGGCTTCGACGCCATCGAGGTGCATTCCGCCCACGGCTATCTGCTGCACCAGTTCCTGTCGCCCCTGGCCAACAAGCGCACCGATCGCTACGGCGGCAGCCTGGAGAACCGCATGCGCTTCCCGCTGGAAGTGATCGCCGCCATGCGCGCCGCCTGGCCCAAGGACAAGCCGCTGGGCATCCGCATCAGCGCCACCGACTGGCTGGAGGGCGGCCTGACCGTGGAGGAAAGCCAAACCTACGCCAAGGCCTTCGCCGCGGCGGGCATCGACTATGTCTGCGTGTCGTCGGGCGGCGTTGTCGCCAAGGCGCCCATTCCGGTGGGACCCGGCTACCAGGTCCATCTGGCCGAGGCCGTCGGCAAGGCCTGCGGCCTGCCCATCCGCGCCGTCGGCCTGATCGCCACGCCGGAGCTGGCGGAAAGCGTGGTGGCCGAGGGCAAGGCCGCCATGATCGCCATCGGCCGCGGCTTCCTCGACAATCCCCGCTGGGTGTGGCACGCGGCGGAAAAGCTGGGTGCGGACATCCCCTACGCCCGCCAGTACCGCTTCGCCTCGGGCCGTTACTGGCCGGGTGCCAAGCTGGCGCGGCCGGCCATGGCCGCCGAATAAGGCGCGAGAGGGGGCCTAGCGCCCCCTTTTTGCCGCCTGGACAGCCTTCTCCAGGCCATCGAGGAAGCGCGAGCGGTCCTGCTTGGTAAAGCCGGAGGGACCGCCGGTAATTTCACCGGTCTCGCGCAAGCCTTTCATCAGATCGCGCATGGCCATCTGCATGCCGATATTGGCTTCCTCGAACGGACGGCCGCGCGGGTCGATGGGCTTGGCGCCCTTTTCCAGGCAGCGCTGGGCCAGCGGGATGTCGGCGGTCACCACCACGTCGCCGGGCTGAGCCCGTTCAGCGATGATGTCGTCGGCGGCGTCGGCGCCCAGGGTCGCCACCACCTGGGACACCAGATAATGGTCAATGCGGTGCCAGCGGTTGGCGACGATGAGGACGGCAAGCTGGTGGCGCTCGGCGACCCGGATCGCCTCGTCCTTCACCGGACAGGCGTCGCCGTCGATCAGGATGGTGGTCATGGCGCGGTTTTACGGTACAGCACGTGGCGGCGCAACCAGTGACTGTCGGGCAAAGTCGGGTGATCGAATTCGCCCGCGGGGAGCATCCCCAGCCGCCGCATCACCGCCTGGGAACGCAGATTGGGCAGGGCGGTGAAGGATACGATTTCGTTTAGCTTCAAGATGGCGAAGCCGTAATCCAGCGCCGCCCGCGCCGCCTCAGTGGCATACCCCCTGCCCCACAGCGCGGGGTCCAACCGCCAGGCCACCTCGACGCACGGGCCAAACGGCAGCTCCACCACCGGACGATTGAGGCCGACGAAGCCCCCGAACTCGGCCACCCCCGGCACCTCCAGCGCCCACAGCCCCCATCCGCACTCGGCGATGGCGGCGGCGTAGCGCGCCGCCAGGGCGTCGGCCTCTGTTTCAGTCAGCAAGGCCGGCATGAACTCCATCACCCGGGAATCGGAACCCATGCGGCGAAACGGCCCGCGGTCCGCCTCGCTCCATCGCCGCAGGCGCAAGCGGCCGGATGTCAACTCAACCATTTGTCATCATCCCATCATCAGGCCGACACGCGGACGTAATTTTCCCTGGTTAATATTGAGTAAACAAGCTGGGGAACCGAGCCATGAACCGCTGCCTTGCCTGCCCCCAAAAATTAGCCTGCCGGGTGCCGCGCGATCTCCACCGCTTCAACATCGTCGCCCACCGGCTGGAAGAGGAACGTCGCGCGCCCGACCTGCGGCTGCGGCTGCGCTTCTTTGTCGACAATCCCGATTGCCTGGTCGAGGCCGGCTTCGTCACGCACTGACGCCGTCAGTGACAAACGCACACAATCCCAATGCGGTGGCAACATGGCGTGCCATTGATCCAGCGCATGGATATTACCTGTAGCGTATATTAGAAAGGGAGCGTCCAGGGACAGGAGACAGGCATGGACGCGGCTAATTCCCAGCAAATTCCCACCAGCCCCCACCACAAGGGCGAGGTTCCGTTCTATCGCGAGAAAGGCCAAGCCAAGCCGCGCGCGGTCAATGGGCGGTTCCGCGAACTGAAATGGTGGGCCACAACGATCCTGCTGGGCTGGTGGCACCTGGGCCCGTTCCTGCGCTGGGGCCGTGGGCCGGGCGCACCCGACCAAGCCATCCTGATCGACATGCCCGGCCGCCGCGCCTATTTCCTCTTCATCGAGATCTGGCCGCAGGAAGTCTATTACGTCACCGGCCTGCTGCTGATCGCCGCCATTTCCCTGTTCCTGATGAGCGCCCTGGCCGGCCGCGTATGGTGCGGATTCCTGTGCTGGCAGACCGTCTACACCGACCTGTTCCAGCAGATCGAGCGTTGGGTCATCGGCGATCGCAACGCCCGCATCGCCTTCGACCGCGCCCCCATCAGCGCCGGCAAGGTGATCAAGAAGGCCGCCGTGGTGGGCTCGTTCCTGGCCGTCTCCGCCGCCTGCGGCATCGGCGCCACCCTGTGGTTCGGTGACGCCTTCCAGCAGCTACATGACATCTTCACCCTGCAGGCGTCCTTCGCCACCTACCTGTTCATCGGCATCATCGGCGGCTTCTGTTTCCTGCTGGGCGGCTTTGCCCGCGAGCGGGTGTGCGTCTACATGTGCCCCTACTCCCGCTTCCAGTCGGCCATGTTCGATGAGCACTCGCTGATCGTCTCGTACGAGGCGTGGCGCGGCGAGCCCCGCGCTCCGGCCCACACCTCCCAGGACTTCACCGGGCGCGGCCATTGCGTCGATTGCAAGATGTGCGTGCAAAGCTGCCCCACCGGCGTGGACATCCGCTGGGGCAACCAGCTGGCCTGCATCGGCTGCGGCCTGTGCATCGACGCCTGCAACACGGTGATGGACAAGTTCAGCCTGCCCCACGGCCTGATCCGCTATGATTCCTCGGCCAACCTGGAGGCCCGCACCGCCCGCCAGACCCCGCCCGGCCATAAGCCGATCCGCGCGCGCACCCTGGTCTATCTCGGCCTGCTGGCCATTGTCGGTTCGGTCATGCTGACGGCGCTGATCACCCGCGCCACCACCGAGGTCAACGTGCTGCACGAGCGCTCGCCGCTTTTCGTCCAGCTGTCCGACGGCAGCGTGCGCAACGGATACGCCTACAAGGTGCTCAACATGATCCGCGAGGATCGCGTCTACACGCTGACCACCGAGGGCATCGACGGCGCCCGCATGGACGTGGTGGGCGGCGACGGCAACGCCACCCAGACCGAGCTGTCGGTGGACAAGGACAGTGTGGGCGCCTTCCGCCTGTTCGTCACCGCCCCGGAAGCCTCGCTGAAGGGGCCGAAACAGCCCATCACCTTCGTGCTGACGGAAAAGGGAACCGGCAAAGCGGTCCGGACCCAGACGCTGTTCGCGGGCCCCGATAAGTGAGGCCAGGCTTAAGCACTCGGTAACCGCCGCCTGGGAGCATGCCGCCTTGAGGTCATGAAAGGCGGCATGCGGATGGTAGCGGTGATCGGCTTCGGCCCGGAGGATGAAGCGGCGGTGCGCCGCTTGCATCGCCGCATGGCCGCCGAGGGGTTCCCGCTGGAAGGTTTGAGCCGCGTCGAGAAGCGGGATATGGACGGCTATAACGGGCTGGTGGTGCCGTCCCGGACGGAGGGCGGCGCACCGCTCTCCTGCGTGCTCTATCTCAGCCTTGCCGCCCCCTTCACCATCGCCCACGAACTGGCCCACGTGGCCGACATCGCCGCCCGCCACGACGAGACCCTCACCCATCTGGCCGCCGGTTCCTCCAAAGCCTGGCATTTGGCCCACCGGCTGTCGTCGGAATACTTCGCCAACCGGATCGCCACGCTGTTCTGCTCGGACCCGGAAATCTTTCCCGCCTTCCAGAACGACCGCATGGGCCTGATCAAGGCGGCGCGCGACGGCCAATGGGCCGACGTGCTCATCAACTACGCCATGCTGCTGGGCATCTTCCACGGCCTGAAGCGCCTGGACATCGAGCCGCTGGAACTGCTGCCCGATTCCTATCTGGACAGCCTGCCCGATTCGGTGCTGACCGGCATGGCGGGGTTCCGCCGCGAGGCCGACTCGTTCTTTCAGGGACACCAGGCAAACCTGGTTCCTGCCTGAGGAGGATTGCCAGGGTCGCGCTTCAGCCCCAATATGGTGGGGCAACCGAACGTCAAGGAGCGCCACATGGCCACCGTCACGCTGAAGGGCAATCCGATCCACACCGTCGGCGAGCTTCCCGCCGTGGGATCGCCCGCGCCCGATTTCACCCTGGTGAAGACCGACCTGTCTGCGGTGTCGCTGAAGGATGTGGCCGGCAAGACCGTGGTTCTGTCCATCTTCCCCAGTGTCGACACCCCCACCTGCGCCACCTCGGTACGCCGCTTCAACGCCGAGCTGTCCAAGGCCGGCGCCGTCGAGGTGCTGTGCGCCTCGGCCGACCTTCCCTTCGCCCACAAGCGCTTCTGCGGCGCCGAAGGCCTTGACCGGGTGCAGTCGGTATCCGATCTGCGCGACAAGGAGTTCGGCAAGCGCTACGGCGTCACCATCGCCGACGGTCCGCTGGCTGGGCTACTGGCGCGTGCGGTCGTGGTGATCGGCGCCGACGGCAAGGTGAAGTACACCCAGCTGGTATCGGAAGTCGCCGACGAGCCCGATTACGACGCGGCGCTGAAGGCCGCCAAGGGCTGAAAAGGAAATAAGGCACGGATGGAAACGGACAAACACGGACAACATATGTTGTTCAGGCAGTTTCCATCCGGGTCTGGCCGTGTCTGAACTAACACTTCCCTCCATCGCTGATTTCGGTGCCGCCGCCTTCGATCCCGGCCGCTACGTCCGGGTGCCGGACGAATGGTGGGTGGCCGTGGCCGACGTGGTGGCCAGCACCCAGCTTGCGGCCCAGGGACGCGACCGCGACGTGAATTTCGTCGCCGGCGCGGTGGTGGCAGCGCTGTCGGCCACCTGCGGGCGCCCAGAACAGCCTGCCGCCTGTCAGTTCGGCGGCGACGGCGCGGTTGCATTGGTCCCGCCCCAGCGGGTGGACGAGGCCAACCGCGCGCTCGCCACCCTGGCCTACTGGGCCGAGCAGGAAATCCAGGTTCCCTTGCGGACCGGCATGGTGCCGGTTGCCGAACTCAGCCAGGCCGGGCACGATGTGCTGGCGGCGCTCTACGATTTCGGCAAAGGCAACGTGTTCGGCCTGTTCCTGGGTGACGGCGTCCCCATGGCCGAGCTTTGGGTCAAGGCGGACGCGCGCTGGCGGGTCGCGCCGGCCGAGGGCGAGGTGCCGGGACTTGAGGGACTGTCCTGCCGCTGGCGTCCGGTACCGCCCCGGCACGGCCAGGTGCTGTGCGCCATCATCGACCCGTCTCGCCCGGGAGCGGAAGGCCTTGCTGCGCTGGCACGCCTCCAGGAACAGATCGAGCGTGTGGTGCCGACCGGCTCCGCCGCGCCGCTGGGCGACGGCAGCCATCTCACCTTGGGGTTCGTTCCCGACACCCACGCCCTGGCGGTGGAAGCCCGCACCGAACCCAGGCACCGCCGCTGGCGCCGCATCCTACGGGCGGTCGTCGGCACCGCCATCCTGGGCCTCGTCCACCGGGCCGGCGGCCGGTTGGCCGGCGTGGACAGCGACCATTACCGCCACACATTGGCCGAGCGGACCGATTACCGCAAACAGGCCGGCGGCCCCCGCTTCGTGCTGGATGTCACGCCCGAGGAGGCCGACCGCATAGAGGCTCTGCTGGCAGAGGCCGAGGATCGCGGCGACATCCTGTTCGGCACCGCGCGCAGCTCCGCCACCACGCTGACCTGCATGGTGGGCGACTTCATGGCCGATCGCCACGTCCATTTCGTGGACGGTGACGGGCTGGGGTTCTGGCGGGCGTCGACGGTATTGAAGGGGAAGCGGAGATAAGCCCCTCTCCCGCAAGCGGGAGAGGGACCTCGATCACACCGCCGGCAGCGCCTTGGGGGCGAAACCGGCCTGGACGATGGCGCGGACCTTGTCGAAGGCCTTGACCTCGATCTGGCGGATGCGCTCACGGCTGACACCGTAGCGGCTGCCAAGTTCCTCAAGCGTCACCGGGTCATCCTTCAGACGGCGCTCGACGAAAATTTCGCGCTCGCGGTCGGTCAGCGTCTTCAGTGCGGCGGCGATCAGGCCGCGACCCTGGCGCATTTCCTCGCGGTGCGCATAGGTCGTCTCCTGATTATCGGACTCGTCGGGCAGCAGGG
>DATJKV010000524.1:0-3640 GCA_035491155.1 Magnetospirillum sp.
TGGCCCACGGCGGACTGACCACCCTGGGGGCCAATGTCTTCTCCATGGCCATTGCGGGTCCCTGGGTCAGCTATGGGGTGTGGCGTCTGGTCAAGGGAATGGGGGCGCCTGTCGGCCTCGCGGTGTTCCTCGCCGCCGCCCTGGGCGATCTGGCCACCTATTGCGTGACCTCGGTCCAGTTGGCGCTGGCCTATCCCGATCCGGCCTCGGGCATTATCGGCGGTGTGCTCAAGTTCGGCGGCATCTTCGCCATCAGCCAGGTTCCCCTGGCCGTGGCCGAAGGTCTGCTGACGGTGGTGGTCATGAACGCTCTGTCCGGGCGTGCCGGAATGGCCGACGAAATCCAGGTCCTGTCCGGGGAGGTCAAGTGATGGCCGCCAACCGTTCATTGCTGCTCGTTGCTGCCGCTGCCGCCATCATGGCCGCACCGTTCGTGCTGGGCATCGAAGGGGAATTCAAGGGAAACGATGATCGGGCAAGCGAGGCCATCGCCGAGGCTCGCCCCGGCTATGAGCCATGGTTCCAGCCGCTGTGGAAGCCGCCCAGCGGCGAGGTGGAAACCATGCTGTTCGCCGTGCAATCCGCCCTGGGGGCCGGCTTGCTGGGCTACATCATAGGCCGCCGCCGGTCGTCGGCGCCCCGCGATGTCACCCGTCGATAGAATCGCCCATCTCAACCGCTGGCGTGGCAAGTCTCTGATCGAAAAGGTCGTTCTGACCTTCGGCATGTTGCTGCTTGTTGTGCTGTTGCCGCCTTTCCCGGCGGCACCGGCAGTTGCGGTCATCATGACGTTTGCGGCGTTGGTGGGGGCACGGGTGCCTGTGCGGATGTGGCTGTCTTGTGCCGCCGCGCCCACAGGCTTCCTGCTGGTGGGGGCAGTGTCCCTGTTGGTGCAGGTGGATGTGAACGGCATCGGCCTTGCCCCAGGCGGGACGCTGCTGGCGGCCCAGCTGATCGCCCGTTCCATGGCGGGTGTCACCTGCCTGCTGTTCCTGGCCCTGACCACGCCGGTTACCGATCTGATGGGGGGATTGCGTCGCCTGGGCCTGTCGGCCGAGGTGACGGAAATTGCCTTGCTGATGTATCGCTTCACTTTCCTGTTGGCCGATACCGCCCAGGCCATGGACGCGGCCCAGGCCGCCCGCCTGGGGCATGACGGCGCGAGGCGTCGGCTCCGCTCCCTGGGCATGCTCGTCGCCAATCTGTTGCCGCGTGCGCTCGATCGCGCCCGGCGGATGGAAATCGGCCTGGCTGCGCGCGGCTGGCATGGGGAAATGCGGGTGCTGTCGCCCCGGATGGCTGTTTCGTGGCCCGGCTTGGCTTGGACTCTGGCGCTGGAGGGAGGCACGGTGGCCTTGGGAGTATTCTTCGCATGACGATCCTGGAAGCCTGTGACCTGACCTATGCCTACCAGGGCGGCGATGCCGCCCTGTCCGGGCTCAGCCTGAAAGTCACCAAGGGACGGCGTTTGGCCATTCTCGGACCCAACGGTGCGGGGAAGACGACGCTGCTGCTGCATCTCAACGGCACCCTGCGCCCGGTCTCCGGGCAGGTGCGTCTGGATGGCGTTGCCGTTGGCTACACCCGCACCGATCTTCGCGATTGGCGCCGTCGGGTGGGGTTGGTGTTGCAGGAAGCCGACGACCAGTTGTTCGCCGCCTCGGTGGCCGAGGACGTGTCGTTCGGTCCTCTCAATCTTGGCCTGGGCGAGGACGAAACTCGCCAGCGGGTGGAGGAAGCCTTGGCCGCGCTCCGTATCGCGGATCTGGCTGGCCGGCCGACACACATGCTGTCATTCGGCCAGAAGAAGCGGGTTGCCATCGCCGGAGCGGTGGCCATGCGTCCGGACGTTCTGCTGCTGGACGAACCCACCGCCGGGCTGGATCACCATGGCTCGGTGCATCTGCTGGCGGTTCTGGAAAAGCTGGAAGCCGGCGGGACCACCCTGGTCTTCACCACCCATGATGTGGATTTCGCCTATGGCTTTGCCCACGATATCGCCTTGTTCGATGAGGGCACGGTGGTGGCGCAGGGGGAGGCGGTCGACATCCTTGCCGATGACGATCTGATGCAAAAGGCCCGGCTCAAGCCCCCCCTTGCTCTGGCGCTGGGGTTGAAGGCCAGGGCGCTGGGTTTGCTTCCCGACGGAGCCGGATTGCCTCGGGGGCGGCGCGATCTGGAGCGTCTTCTGGAACGCCTTGCCGATGCCTCTGGTGGACAACCGGTGGAACCGATACGGGAAGGAATTTGAAACAAAAAAGGCATTCTCGCCGCCCGTGCCAAAGGCTGTCGACCGATGCCTAGGGGTATGGCACTATACCGAATATTCGTTTGATAACGACGTCCAGGCGCCATGCCTGTACTCCCTCCCACAAAATCGCAAATTGAACATGACGTCCTCCGGAGCCCCCACCTCCCATAGCGACAGGCGCGAACGTCGGGGCAATGGCCCTCGCTTCGATGGCAGTGTCATGGAGATTTTCGAGGCGTCTCGCGATCTGGTCTGCCTTTGCCTCAGCGGCCGCGTCAGCGCCATAAATCAAGCGGGATTGCGCCTGCTGAACCGGGAGAACGTCGACGAGTTCGTCGGCCAATCTTTCGGTGCTTTGGCCCAGGCTTGTGATGGCCGGGACTTGGATGTGCTGTTGTCCACCCGGTTCTGCCACGGCCAGGCGCTTCCCGTCCGCCTGACGGCCAACGACCGCCTCCTGAGCCTCACCATTTTCTACGCGGGCGAAATCGCACCCGACGCCGCCGTGCTGATCGGGCACGATATCTCGCGCGAGGAACAGCTGGCCGACGCCGCGCGCGAGCAGAGCGAACGTTTCGCCGTGCTGGTGGACAATGCCATGAACATGGTCTGCCATGTCTGCGACGGCACCATCCGCTACATCAACGGTGCCGGCATCGCCGCGCTGGGCGCGGCCTCGGCGGAGGCGGTCATAGGCCGTCCGCTCGCGGCGCTTCTGCATGAGGATTATGCCGACATCCTGTCCCCCGAGCTGATCGACAGCATGGTCGAGGACAACCAGCACGTCCCCATGCGCATTCGGCGGGACGACGGCGGCATGGTCGACGCGCAGGTCAAATTCACCCGCCTGCCGTCCCGCGACGGACGCCAGTTGATGGTGGAGATTCGGGATATCACCGCCACCAACAACGCAGTCCTGGCGCTCAAACACTCCGGCGAGACCCTTGAACGGCGAGTGAAGGAACGCACCGCCGAACTGGCGCGGGAAAAGGAGATGCTTGAGCAGGCCAACCACCACATCAACGAAGGCATCCGCTATGCGAGCCGCCTGCAAAAGGCGCTGCTGCCGGAAGCCAACGCCCTGGATGGGGTCGTCGCTGAATTTGCGGTGGGATGGCGGCCGCGGGATATCGTCAGCGGAGACTATTATTGGGTCGGACGCTCGGGCTCCCACGGGATTATCGCCTTGTTCGACTGCACGGGACACGGTGTTCCTGGCGCATTCATGACGGCGGTGGCGGCATCGGCCCTGGCTCAGGTCCTCCAGCACCAAGCCAATGACGATCCGGCCGAGATTCTCACCCACCTGAACCGGCTGGTGCGGGCTGCGCTCCGCCAAGACCGGGAGGGAGCGGTCTCCAATGATGGCCTGGATGCGGCCCTGTGCGT
>DATJKV010000525.1:0-2741 GCA_035491155.1 Magnetospirillum sp.
CATTACTGGGAGATCGAGGGGCGCGTCGAGCACGGCGACGCCCGTGGCCGCACCATCGGCTTCCCCACCGCCAATCTGGTGCTGGGCGAGTACCAGCGCCCGGCCACTGGCGTTTACGCCGTGCGCGCCGGCATCGACCTCGGCGGCGCAACGCTGTGGCATAACGGCGTGGCCAATTTCGGCCGCCGCCCCACCTTCGACAAGACCGACGAGGTGCTCGAGGTCCACCTGCTGGACACCGAGGTCGACCTCTACGGCAAGCATCTGCGCGTGGCGCTGGTGGACCATCTGCGCCCCGAAATGAAGTTTTCCGGCCTGGCTGCGCTGAAGGCGCAGATCGAAACCGATGCGAGCGAGGCCCGCGCCCTGCTGGCCGCCCGCCATTTCCCCGAGAGCCCCGGCCCCATGGTGCCGGTGGGCGACAACTGAATGAGCCGTCCGATGAGCGTGGACTATAAGTCGACCGTTTTCCTGCCCAAGACCGATTTCCCCATGAAGGCGGGCCTGCCCGAGCTGGAGCCCCGTCTGCTGAAGCGTTGGCAGGAGATCGGCCTGTTCGACCGCATGCGCGCCGCCGGCAACGGCAAGGCCAAGTTCATGCTGCATGACGGCCCGCCCTACGCCAACGGCCACCTGCACATCGGTCACGCGCTCAACAAGATCCTCAAGGACGTGATCAACCGCACCCAGTCCATGCTGGGCAAGGACGTCCACTACATCCCCGGCTGGGACTGCCACGGCCTGCCCATCGAGTGGAAGATCGAGGAGAAGTACCGCGAGGCCGGCCAGGACAAGGACCAGGTGCCGGTGGTGCAGTTCCGCCAGGAATGTCGCGAGTTCGCCGCCAAGTGGATCGACATCCAGCGCGAGGAGTTCAAGCGCCTGGGCGTCAACGGTGACTGGGACCATCCCTACACCACCATGACCTACAAGGCCGAGGCCACGATCGCCCGCGAGCTGGGCAAGTTCCTGCTCGATGGTTCGCTCTACAAGGGCGCCAAGCCGGTCATGTGGTCGGTGGTGGAGAAGACCGCCCTGGCCGAGGCCGAGGTGGAGTATCACGACCACACCTCCATCACCATCTGGGTCAAGTTCCCGGTGGTGAAGGCGTCGGTGCCGGCGCTGGAAGGCGCTGCGGTGGTGATCTGGACCACCACGCCCTGGACCATGCCGGGCAACCGTGCGGTGGCCTTCGGCCCTGAGTTCGACTACGTGGTGGTCGAGGTGGTTGAGGCGGCCGAGGGCTCGCTCACCCACGTCGGCGACAAGCTGGTGGTGGTCAAGGACCAGGCCGAGCAGGTGGCCAAGGACGCCAAGGCCACCTTCAAGGTGGTGGCCGAGCTGAAGGGTGCCGATCTGGCCGGCACCATCGCCCATCATCCGCTCAAGTTCCATCCCGACGCCAATTGCGGCTACGACTTCGAGGTGCCGCTGCTGGCCGGTGACTTCGTTACCACCGACACCGGCACCGGTTTCGTTCACATCGCCCCGGGCCACGGCGAGGACGACTGGCACCTGGGCAAGGCCAACAGCATCGCCGTGCCCGACACCGTGCAGCCGGATGGCACCTACTACCCGCACGTGGCCATCTTCGCCGGCCAGAGCGTGCTGGCCCAGGGCAAGAACGGCAAGTACTACAGCCCGGTCGCCAAGCCGGTGATCGAGGCCATGACCAAGGCCGGCAACCTGCTGGCCCATGGCAAGGTCGAGCACTCGTACCCCCATTCCTGGCGCTCGAAGGCCCCGCTGATTTTCCGCAACACCGCGCAGTGGTTCATCTCCATGGAGAGCACGGGCCTGCGCGAGAAGGCGCTGGCCGCCATCGCCGCCACCCGCTTCGTGCCTGACCAGGGCCGCAACCGCATCGGGTCCATGGTGGAAGGCCGCCCCGACTGGTGCGTGTCGCGCCAGCGCGCCTGGGGCGTGCCGATCACCGTGTTCGTCGAGAAGAAGTCGGGCCAGCCGCTGCGCGACGCCGCCGTCATGGAGCGCATCGTCGCCGCCTTCGAACAGGAGGGCGCCGACGCCTGGTACACCCGCAAGCCCGAGGAGTTCTTGGGCGCCGGGCGCAATCCGGATGATTACGAGCAGGTGTTCGACGTGCTCGACGTCTGGTTCGACTCGGGCTGCACCCACGCCTTCGTGCTGGAGGGCGGCGAATGGAGCGACGTCAAGTGGCCGGCCAGCCTGTATCTGGAGGGCTCGGACCAGCATCGCGGCTGGTTCCAGTCATCGCTGCTGGAAAGTTGCGGCACCCGTGGTCGTGCGCCCTATGACGCGGTGCTGACCCACGGCTTCGTGCTGGACGAGGACGGCCGCAAGATGTCCAAGTCGCTGGGCAACGTGGTGTCGCCCCAGGACGTGGTGGGCGAGAACGGCGCCGACATTCTGCGCCTGTGGGTGGTCGGTTCGGATTATTCCGACGACCTGCGCATCGGCAAGGAAATCCTCAAGACCCAGGTGGACATCTACCGTCGCCTGCGCAACACGCTACGCTACCTGCTGGGCGCACTGGACGGTTTCGCCGCCGCCGAGACCCTGCCGGTGGCCGAGATGCCCGAGCTGGAGCGCTGGGTGCTGCACCGCTTGACCGAATTGGACGGGGGCCTCAAGCAGGCCTGCGCCGATTTCGAGTTCCACGGCTGGTTCAACGATCTGCATAATTTCTGCGCCGTGGACCTGTCGGCCTTCTACTTCGACATCCGCAAGGACGCGCTGTACTGCGATGCGCCCTCCAGCAT
>DATJKV010000526.1:0-10542 GCA_035491155.1 Magnetospirillum sp.
AGGCCAGCAGGGCGCAGGCCACCAGGTCCACACCGGCCAGGAAGGTCCAGGTGTTCTTGTCGAGGCCCAGGCGCAGCGCCTCGAAATGGGCGATGTCCAGCAGCACGAAGCCGATGATCAGGGTGGTGAAGGTCAGGAACATGGCCTTGTGCACCTTCATGGAGCCCACCCACAGGATGGTGCTGAACAGGGTCCAGGCCACCAGGAACCAGCCCACATCGGTCTCGGAGGACTTGAAGACGTCGTACTTGTTGCCCAACAGGATGCCGCAGAGCGCGATCCAGAAGCAGCCGTACGAGGTGAAGGCGCAATAGCCGAAGTTGTTGCCGCACTTCTGCTCCTGCAGGCCGGCGAACATCTGCGCCAGACCGCCGAAGAAAATGCCGAGATAGACCACCGGGCCGATGCCCGCCCAGCCCAGGTTGTGGAACTGCAGCATCAAGGTGGTGAGGCCGAAACCGGCCAGGCCAACCGCGGCGGGGTTGCCCAGCTTGGGCTTGGCCGCGGCCAAGCCGGTATCGACGGAAATGGGGGCGATCTGGGACATGCGTTTCTCCCTAAGTTGCCTCCGTTCTTGGGAGGCGTTGGGTTATGCCCTTCGCCGTGAGCGTTCCCTGATTTCGTTTTATGCCCGTTCTAAATTGTTTTGTTTCGCGGGCTCCTCGGCATACCGTAACGTTGTTGCTTGCGCAAGCAAATATGGCCAAGGTCGTTGCGCATTAGCGGTACGTCCAGGACCGTGATAGAAATGAGGCCATGGGGACCAGAACGAGGACGATAGGCCGTGGCCGAAACCACATCCCTTGGCGTTGGGGGCGCCACACGGACGCAGGAGGACTGGGAGAAAGCCGCCCGCACCCTGCTGGACGACGGCCAGAACTTCCTTGCCCATGACGTGTGCCGCGAGGGCCTCAAGGCCTATCCGGGCAACTTCAAGCTGATCACCTTCGGCGCCATCGCCCTGTCGCAGACCGGCGCGCTGGACGAAGCGCGGCGCCTGCTGGCGCCGGTGCTGGATGAGCTGCTGATCGACGAAGGCCCGTTCCGCCGCCTGCAGACCTGCCTGAAGGGCGCCATCCACTCGCTGGACAGCGCCGACACCGTGACCTCGCTGGCCGCCATGGCCGACCTCGCCGAGGCCATCGACCTGGTGCGCGGCAAGCGCCTGGTCGCCACCGCCGATGCCGAAACCTACGACGCCCTGGCGCGCGTCTTCCGCGAGGCGTGGCTGTCCTCGGGCGAGCGGCGCGACCTTGAACATTGCCGCGACCTGTTCCTGCGCGCCTTCCGCACCAACCATCACCCCCGCGATGGCGTCGAGGCCGCGGTGATGAGCCGTCTGCTGGGCGATCCCGGCGAAGCGCACCTTCTGGCCGCCGAAGTAAAGCAGATCATGGCGGCCGACGAGGCCGCCGACATTTCGACCGATGTGCGCTACCGCATCATGGCCACCCTCGGCCAGGCCCACCTGCTGCTCGGCGAGACCGAAGAGGCCATCGCCACCTTCCAGCAGGCCCACGCGCTGGAGGGCGTCCATTACGGCCGCGTGGTGGCGGCGCTGAAGCAGTTGGACCTGCTGCGCCAGGGCGGCGTCGAGGTTCCCGACGAAATCTCCGACCTGGTCAAGCCGCCCACCGTGGTGGTGTTCACCGGCCATGCGCTGGACCGCCCCGGCGAGGGCCCGCATTTCCCGCCCGGGCTGGAAGCCGCCGTGCGCGCCGAAATCGCCGCCCAGCTGGAAGAACTGAACGCCCAGGTGGGCTATTCCATGGCGGCCTGCGGCTCGGACCTGTTGTTCATCGAGGCCATGCTGGAGCGCGGCGCCGAGGTCAACGTGGTGATGCCCTTCGCCATGGACGACTTCAGCGCCAACGAGGTGCGCTACGGCGGGCCGCGCTGGGAAATGCGCTTCCGCAACGCCCTGAAGCTGGCGGCGTCGGTCACCTACGCCACCGAGGAACGCTACCTCGGCCATGACATGCTGTACCGCTTCGCCAACCAATGCCTGCATGGCCTGGCGACGCTGCGTTCGGGCTTCCTGCTCACCTCACCCTACCTGTTGGCGGTGTGGGACATGATGCCCGGCTCGCTGGTTGGCGGCGCCGGCGACTTCATCGACCAGTGGGAAGACATCACGCGCCTGCGCATCGTCGACCTGGACGGCCTGCTGCAGCAACGCCCCGACCTGATCGGTCCCGATGGCCCGGCGCTGCCCAACCTGGATTTCGGCGGCGACGAGGAAGAGGGCGAGGGCCGCGTCATCCGCTCCATGCTGTTCTGCGACATCGCCGGCTATTCCAGGCTGAAGGAAGAGCACACCCCCGCCTTCCTGGAATTCATGGGACGGTTGAAGGAAGGCATGGCCGCCGCCGGGGCCGAGCCCATCAGCATCAACACCTGGGGCGATGCCATCTTCGTGGTGATGGACAAGGCCTCGCCGCTGGCCGAGTACGCCCTGACCATGCAGGAGGTGGTCACGCGCCTGGGCACCGAGATGCTGGACGTGCTGCCCAACCCGCTGAACCTGCGCATCTCGCTGCATGCCGGCCCGGTATTCGAGGCCGTCGATCCCATCTGCGGCCGCAAGAACTTCTACGGCAGCCATATCAACCGCGCCGCCCGCCTGGAGCCGGTCACCGTCATCGGCCACGTCTACGCCACCCAGCAATTCGTCGCCGTATTGACCGCCGAGCAATCGGCGTTGCGGTCCGTGGCGGTGAGCAACGGCGAGGAATTTGTCGAGAAGTACGTCAGCGAATACGTGGGCGTGCTGTCGCTGGCCAAGGATTTCGGCAAGCAGACCGTCTATCACCTGCGCCGCCGCATGGAACACGTCATCCAGCCAACGGCGGAAACGCCCCCGGCAGACATCACCGAGGAGGCCGAGGTGCCCGTGCCTGAGCCTGAGCCGGAAGTGGTGGCGGACGAGCCGGAGCCGGCTGCCACTGGCGATGACGGCATCATCGAACGGCCCGCTCCGGGGGTGGAATCCGTGCTGGCCACCGTGGCCAAGCTGATGGCACGCGCCGAATCGGGCGAGACCACCAGCCGCAAGGGCCGCAAGAAGAAGGCCAAGGACACCCCCGTGGTCATCGACGGCGACGAGCCGTTCTGGCCAGGGACCTGATCGCCCACACTCCTACCTTTGCCCGTTTGCTGGCGGACGGCCCTCTGGGCCTTCCGAATGACCCGCCTTGGCGGCTGGGTCAAACCCGCCCCCATACCTACGCCCTAACCCGCTAATGCGGGCAAAACGCCCCGATATGGGCGCGCGCTTTGGCCGCGCTCTCGCTTTTTCACATACCTAAGTCCTGCACTTTTGCAACCTACCCATGAGATTTCCCCTGTGCGTTTCTCCGTGCGCACAGGGGTATGGTGCGCCGCTTTTACTTCTATATACGGAGAATACCCTATGCTCGACGCAACAAGCCTGGCCGAATATCGCGCCAACTCTAAGAATGATTCTAAATCATCGGCAACGCACATCGGCATAAGCCTCGGAGATACTGATCGCGTTAAGGTCAGTTCACCGTTCGTCGGCGGGATCGAGCCGGCATCGATTCTCGGCATCCTCACCAGCACTTTCACCAAGGCGGCAAGCAGCCCGCATTTACTTGCAACTGAAACCACCCGCCTGACGGGTGAGATGTGGAAAATCGCACTCGGCAAGTCCGAGCTGTCGCCGGCCAAGGGCGACCGCCGCTTCTCGCACCCGGCGTGGAAGGAGTGCCCCATTCACAGCGCGTTGGCGCAGGCCTATCTGTCGTGGGCCAGCACCATCGAGCGGGTCAGTGTCGCGGTGGGCGAGGATGATCGCGAGCGACTGCGGGCCCGTTTCGCCGCGCAACTGGTGACCGGCGCCCTGTCGCCCAGCAACTCGCTGCTGACCAACCCGCAGGCCAAGGCCAAGGCGGTGGAGACCGCCGGCGCCAGCCTGATGCGCGCCGCCGCCCGCATGGCCCACGACGTGGTGAACAACGGCGGCATGCCGTCCCAGACCGAGCCCGACGCCTTCGCGGTGGGCAAGGATTTGGCGGCGACGCCGGGTGCGGTGGTGCTGCGCACCCCCATGCTGGAGCTGATCGAATACGCCCCGCAGACCGAGGAGGTCCTGGGCACCCCCATGCTGCTGGTGCCGCCGGTGGTCAACAAGTACTACCTTCTGGACTTGGCGCCGGGCCGCAGCATGATCGAGAACCTGGTGCAGTCGGGCGTGCGGGTGTTCGCCATCTCGTGGCGCAACCCCACCGCCGCCCATCGCGACTGGGGCCTGGATGCCTATGCCGGCGCCATCGTCGAGGCCCTGGATGCCGCCTGCCGCATGTCAGGCTCGCCCTCGGCCCACATGGCCGCCATCTGCACCGGCGCAGCCCCCGCCTCGGCGGCGCTGGGTCATCTCGCCGCCACCGGCAAGGGCGCCAAGGTGGCCTCGGCCACCATGGTGGTGTCGGTGCTCGACAGCAACAAAGGCGCCTCGCTCGGCCTGTTCGCCAACCCTGATACCATCGAGACGGCCAAGCGCCGCTCGGCCGCCGAAGGCGTGCTGTGCGGCCGTGAAATGGGGCGCATCTTCACCTGGATGCGGCCCGACGACCTGGTGTGGAACTACATGGCGTCGGGCTGGCTGATGGGCGAGGCGCCCGCCACCATGGACCTGCTGCACTGGAACAACGACCCCATCCGGGTCACCGCCGCCATGCATGCCGATCTGCTGCACTTCTTCTCCGAGGACCCCATGCGCAGGCCGGGCGGTCTGGTGGCACTGGGCACCCCCGTTACCCTGGCCCAGGTAGAATGCGACTCCTATTTCGTCGCCGGCGCCACCGACCACATCAGCCTGTGGCAGGGCGTCTACGACTCGGCCCGCCTGCTGGGCGGCCCGTCCGAGTTCGTGCTGCACTCCTCGGGCCACGTCCAGGCCATCGTCAACCCGCCCGGTTCGAGGAAGTCGAGCTATCTGACCGGCGCCGTGGGCAACCGCACGCCCGAGGAATGGAAGGAAAAGGCCACCGCCCACGAGGGCTCGTGGTGGGCGCACTGGACCAAGTGGCTCGAACTGCGCTCGGCGCCGCGCGTGCCGGCTCCCGCCGCACCCGCTGACGCGCTGGCGGCCGCTCCCGGGACCTATGTGTTCGAGGCCTGAGCCCGGGTCGAATGATTGGGCCAGAGGCCGGCCACCAGCTCGCCGTCCGCCGCCAACGCGTGGCAGGAATCGAGCATGGGCGGCCTCTGGTCCCAATCGCCCCGTTCGGCGGCCATCTCGGGATACATGGTCTGGAAGGCGGTGGAAGCCATGGCGGCCAACAGTTCGACCAGATGCATGCAGCCCTGGACGCCGCCGAATTGGGCGCGCACTTCCTTGACGAACCCCTTTTGCACGCTGAGGCCCACCAGCTTCTGGAAATCCGGCGTGATGCCCGGGCAGGCTGCCGGATAAGGGGTGGAATCCATCACCACCTCGATGCCCTTGACGATGAACTGGTCGTCCAGCGTCAACCGCACCTCCATCAGGTGGATGGGCTCGCCCGGCGGTATGGTGCCGCGCACCTTGCCCTCGATGGGCTTGGCCTTGGTGTCGATCAGCACGCCCTCGATGTCCCACAGGCCGTCGGCGCGGCGATAACCATCCAGTTGGATGGAACGGCGATGGATGGACGCGCGCGGCGCCGGGACGGAGAGCGGCATAAGGGCCTCACAGGGGCGGTTCAACACAACCGATGAACGCCCCTTCCCGGCCTGGTTGTCAAGCCAGGAAGCCCTTGAGCACGGCGATCTGGTCCGCGGTGTTCAGCATGGGCGCATGGCCGCAGCCGTCCACCGAGATCAGCAGGGCCTTGGGGCCGCGCTTGGTCATGGCTTCCGCCACCAGGGGTGCCAGCAGGTCCGAAGTTTCGCCGCGCAGCACCAGGGTGGGGCAGCGAATGTTATCGTAGAGCTCCCACATGTCCATCGCGCCGGCGGTCTCGGCGAACACCCGCATCACCGCCGGGTCGTAATGGGCGGAGAAGGTGCCGCTGTCGCGCCGGCGCACCGAGGTCTCGGCCAGGTTGCGCCACTCGGAATCAGTCAGCTTGCCGAAGGGCGCGTAGGCAACGCGCAGGAACGCCTCGAACCGCTCGATGGTGGGGAATTCCGGCACCATGGTCACATAGGCCTTGATGCGGTCCACCGCCTCGGCGACCAGTTCCGGCCCCACATCATTGATGACCAGCCGCTCGATGCGCGCCGCCCCCGCCTCGCTTCCAGCCAGCGCCATGCCGATGATGCCGCCCATGGAGGTGCCCACCCAGCGCGCCTTGCCGATGCCCAGTTGGTCCATAATCTCGATGGCATGGGCGCAATAGGTGTGGATGGTGTAGTCCTCGTCCGGCTTCGCCGACCAACTGGACAGGCCGCGGCCGATGGTATCCGGGCAGATGATGCGGTACATGGGCGCCAGTGCCCTAGCCAGCACATCGAAATCGCGCCCCACCCGAGCCAGCCCGTGCCACATGACAACCGGCGGCGCGGCCCGGTCGCCCCATTCCGTCACGTGAATCTCGTGCCCGGCGACGGACAGGTAGCGCGAGCGCGGCTCGATGGCGATAGTCATGACGGCGAGGCCCTTTCCCGGATCGGATCGGCTTAGTATATCTGCATGAACGCTTTCGCCTACGGGAAGGACGCCATGCTCGACCTTAAGGACCCCCAGCTGTTGCGCGATCAGGCCTATGTGGATGGCCAATGGATCAATGCCGAATCGGGCGAACGCTTCGCCGTCACCAATCCGGCGGATAATTCGGTGGTCGCGCGGGTGGCCTCGGTGGGGGCGTCCGAGACCCGGCGCGCCATCGAGGCGGCCAACCGGGCGCTGCCGGCTTGGCGCGCCAAGACCGCCAAGGAGCGCGCTTCGGTCCTTCGCAAATGGTACGAGCTGATCCTGGCCGCCGGCGACGACCTGGCCGTGCTGATGACCGCCGAGCAGGGCAAGCCGCTGGCCGAGGCCAAGGGCGAGGTGATCTACGGCGCCGCCTTCATCGAGTGGTACGCCGAGGAAGCCAAGCGGGCATACGGCGACATCATTCCCGAGAACGCGCCCAACCGCCGCATCCTGGCGACCAAGGAGCCCATCGGCGTGGTCGCCGCCATCACGCCGTGGAACTTCCCCAACGCCATGATCACCCGCAAATGCGCCCCTGCCCTGGCGGCCGGCTGCACCGTGGTGATCAAGCCCGGCGAGGACACCCCGCTGTCGGCGCTGGCGCTGGCGGTACTGGCCGAGCGGGCCGGCATCCCGGCCGGCGTGTTCAATGTGCTGCCCACCGCCGATTACGTGGCCGTGGGCGGCGAGCTGACCGCCAACCCCATCGTGCGCAAGCTGTCCTTCACCGGTTCCACCGAGGTGGGCAAGCTGCTGATGAAGCAGTGCGCCGACACCATGAAGAAGGTCAGCTTCGAGCTGGGCGGCAACGCCCCCTTCATCGTCTTCGACGACGCCGACCTGGATGCGGCGGTGGCCGGCGCACTGGCCTCGAAGTACCGTAATACCGGGCAGACCTGCGTCTGCGCCAACCGCCTGCTGGTGCAGGACGGCATCTACGACGCCTTCGCCGCCAAGCTGGCCGAGGCGGTGAAGAAGATGGTGGTGGGCCCCGGCCTCAAGGGCGACACCCAGCAGGGTCCGCTGATCAACGCCCAGGCGGTGGAAAAGGTGGAACGTCACATTGCCGACGCCGTCTCGAAGGGTGCCAAGGTGATGCTGGGCGGCAAGCGCCATGCCCTGGGCGGCACCTTCTTCGAACCCACCATCCTGACCGGCGTCACCGCCGACATGCTGTGCACGCGGGAAGAAACCTTCGGCCCGGTGGCGCCGCTGATGCGGTTCAAGACCGAGGCAGAGGCCGTTCGCCTGGCCAACGACACCGAATTCGGCTTGGCCTCGTATTTCTACTCACGCGACGTGGGCCGCTGCTGGCGGGTGTCGGCGGCACTGGAATACGGCATCGTCGGCGTCAACGAGGGCATCATCTCCACCGAGGTCGCCCCCTTCGGCGGCGTCAAGGAATCGGGTATCGGCCGCGAAGGCTCCAAGTACGGCATCGAGGAATTCCTCGAGGTCAAATATGTATGCATGGGCGGGCTTGGCTGAGAAATTCCCTTAACGATTGCGGTAACCGCGGCGTTCTGGCGGATTTTGCAACCTCCAGCATTCCCTCCTAAGACTTATAGACGGCTGGATGATCGCGTGAAAGGCGAGTAAGCTCCTTACTTACGTGCGGCAAGGGGAGGGGCAGCCGTGAATAAGTGGGTGGGGGAATTGACCTCCGACGTGCTGTGGGCCGAGGACATCCCCTCGGCACAGGCCGCGTTCGGCAGGTTCGCGCGGAAGCTAGGGGTGGATTTCTACGCCTACGGCAACATCCGCTCCGGGATGGAACGTCCCTATATCGACAGCACCTATCCTGAAGCGTGGATGGCCCATTATTTCGCCAACCGCTACCAGTTCATCGACCCGGTGGTGCAGGAATGCCAGCGCAGCCACCTGCCCTTTGCCTGGCGCTTCCTGACCAACCGCCCCAACGGCCTGACCGCGGCCCAGCGCAAGCTGTTCGAGGAAGCGGCCGATTACGGCATCCGCGACGGCTTCACCATCCCCTTCCATAACGCCGAGGGCTCGGCGGGGATGCTGTCCTACGCCTTTTCATCGCCCGAGGAATTCAAGCTGGTGATGGATGCGGAGGCTCAGGCCCACCTCAAACTGCTGGGCGTCTATTACCACACGGCGGTGGAACGTCTGCTGGACATGGACATCCCGGAGGACGGGCTGTCGCTGATGGAGCGCCAGTGCCTGACCGCCATGGCCCACGGTCATTCCCTGTGGGAAATCTCGGGCCGTGTCCACCGCCCCGAGCCCGACGTGACCGGCGCGCTGCGCTCGGCCCGCGAGAAACTGGGCGCCGCCACCACCACCCAGGCCATCGCCAAGGCCATTACCCAGGGATTGATTGCGCCCTGACGGGAACCAGGTGTTCCGCCTCGGCGCGCCCGGCGGCATAGAGCTGCTCCAGGAAATCCGGCCGTGGATGCAGTGCGCCGCCTTCCTTGTCGTTGAAGAAATCGGCACCGATGGTCGCGCGCAACAGGCCGAGATCGCGGATGCGCCGCAGGTCGGGCGACGACAGGGCCGTACGCCGCAGCAGGCCCTGCATCTGCTCCAGGGCATCGAGCTCGCGCATCAGCGGCGTGTTGAACAGGATGCGCTTCAGCCGGCTGAAGATGGCCGGCGCGGTGGTGGGATGCTCGACCTCGGCGTCGGGGGTCAACTTGACCACCAGCACAGAGCGGCAGTTGGTCTCCAGCACCATGGGCAGAACGGGGGGATTGGCCGAGAAGCCGCCATCCCAATGCTGCCGCCCTTCCATCTCCACCGCGTGATGCAGATAGGGAATGCAGGTCGACGCCATCAGCACGTCCACCGACACCTCGCTCTCGCGGAAGATGCGCAGGTCGCCGCTTTCCACGTCGGTGGCGGCGATGAACAAGGCGCGCGGGCATTCCTGCTGCAGACGCTCGAAGTCGATGGTCTCGGCCAGCAGGTCGCGCATGGGGTTGATGTTGAGCGGATTGAGCTGGTAGGGCGAGGCCACCCTGGTCAGCAGGTCGAATTGCAGATGGGCCCCGGGCAGCCTCATGGGGCTGAGGCGGGACATCTGCCCCACCGCTTCCCAGAACCGGCGAAGCACCCGACGGGCCTCGTCCCGCCCGCCGATGAGCAGGCCCCAGGCGGTCAGGGTGGCGTTTACCGCGCCGGCGCTGGAGCCGCTGAAGGCGACCGGATCGAAATCCGCCTCCTCCAGCAGACGGTCGAGCACCCCCCAGGCGAAAGCGCCATAGGTGCCGCCACCCTGCAGGGCGACGGCCAACGGCTTTTGGTAGTCGCGGTCGTCCCGCGCTTGAACCATGCGTGCTGCCTGCATACCCATTGTATATGATCTCACCAATGACAGATTGCCGGCGAACATTCGGCCACCGTCATTATGCTGCGTCGCAACATGAGACCGGCCATAAAACATACGCAGGGCAGCAATGCATTAATTAAGCGCATGAATTGTGCCAATCGCCCCTTTTTTGCCAGCCTCCACCCCCTATATAAATAGGCGACTTACAACAAATAATTTTAGGCATATTTGCCATCAATTCTTGGCCGTTGGTCAGGGATGGCTTACGCGCGACCATTGCTTTCCCGCCATCTTTAGCGGTACACCCCTTTATCCGCCGCAAGAGCGGAACCGTGCCGGAGAGGGGGAAAAAAGCCATGACCGCAGCCGCGGCCGTCGCGTACATGTACGCGCCCGAAATGGAGCGCCTGGACCGCGCCGCCCTGAAGCGGCTGCAATTGGAGCGGCTGAAACGCACCCTGGCGCATGCCTACGCCAACGTCCCCCACACCCGTCGCGCCTTCGACGCCGCCGGGGTGACGCCGGACGACCTGCACGCGCTGGAGGATCTGCGCCGCTTCCCCTTCACGGTGAAAACCGACCTGCGCGACAACTACCCCTTCGG
>DATJKV010000527.1:0-3070 GCA_035491155.1 Magnetospirillum sp.
AGCTCACCGGTCACCACCACGCGACGCGGGAAGGTGTCGCCCAGTTCCTTGGCGAACCACTGGGAGATGGCGGCGTCATAGGCGCCGGTACGGGCGTAGGCCGTGGCGGCCAGCTTCTTGCGAAGCGCCAGCGTGGTGGCGCCCTGGTTGGCGCTCATCTCTTCCATCACCACGCCGTAATCCTCGACGTCGACCACCACGGCGACGGCGTCGTGATTCTTGGAGGCGGCGCGGATCATGGCGGGGCCGCCGATGTCGATATTCTCGACACACTCGTCGTAGCCGGCGCCCTTGGCCACGGTGGACTCGAACGGATAGAGGTTCACCACCAGCAGATCGATTGGGTTGATGCCGTGGGCGGCCATGGCCGCCTCATGCTCGGCATTGCCGCGAATGCCCAGCAAGCCACCATGCACCTTGGGATGCAGCGTCTTTACGCGGCCATCCAGCATCTCGGGGAAGCCGGTATAGTCAGCCACCTCGGTCACCGGGATGCCGGCGTCGCGGATCGCCTTGGCCGAACCGCCGGTGGAGAGAATCTCGACGTTCCGCTCCGCCAGGAAACGGGCGAACTCGATCAGGCCGGTCTTATCGGAGACCGAGATGAGGGCGCGACGAATGGGGCGAAGGTCGGACATGAAACTACTCCAGGGCGGTCAGGCGAAAGTCATGGCCGGGATATAGCACAGCCGACCGGTTGAGGCATTGCGCAAATCGATCATACCCGCCGGCCATAACCTGGGGAAAAGGGCAAATCGAGACCCCACAGCCGGGCAAGTTCGGCCGGACTGATGGGGTTGTGCTCCTCGACCGCCGTATCGGCACCAATGGCGGGCCCGCCCAAGCAATCCTCGATCACCAACCCGCCCTCGCCGAAGCACACCCGGCGCCATACCGGTTCGCCGAACCCGTAATGGCCCCCCAGAAATTCACTGTCGCCGAAGGTCAACGCGCGGGCCTGGGCACGGTTCTCAAGCTTGAACGGCGCCAGCATCCGCGCCGGCTCATCCGCGCCGTGGCGCGGCACGACGTGGGCCGACGCCGAGCGATAGGCATTCCGTGCCGCCAGGTCGGAGGTATAGACGAAGGTGCCGGGGTCGCGGGTCCAGGCGACGCCATCGATCTCGATCTCCACCGCCAGCTGGTCATTGTGGGCGTGGCCGCCATTGCCGTTCTGGCCGATGGGGCCGCAACGCACGGACACAAAAGCACGCGCGTTCCGCCAGATAAAAAGGCCGAAATCGGGGTAGGCGAGAGGCTTCATGCCGGCGAGCGCGTCGGAACGGATCATGATCCGGGTCACACGGCTGGCTATCCCTTCGTCCGCGCCCCCGCTCACCATGCGGGTCGGCTCGGTCGGTACGGCTGAACGGGTGCCGCCAGCTAGCATGTCCACGATAGCGGTCTCAACCTCGGCTTCGGCCGGAGCGGTGAGGTCGAGGTCAAACAGCCCGCGCGCCGCCGCGACCAGATGGCACGGGTCCAGTTCAGGCATGCCGGGGGTGAGGATGACAAAGCGCCCCGAATCGTTGTCGCCCACCTGGACCATCTCGCCCGACGGCTTGGTCACGTCCACGGCAAACCGCACGGCACGGGCCAGCCGCTCCATGGCCCCGGGGGAAAATGGCGGCCAAACCATGGGGGCGGGCTTGAGCGCCGGTTTGCGTCGCCACAGGCAGTGATTGTAGGCGGCGAAGGCGGTACGACGTTCCTCGGGCAAGCCGAGGATAAGCGCGGTGGTGTACAGCACCATTTCCGCCGAAAGGCGGTGATAGGCGGTGGAGGCTTCGAAGTTGGCGCCGTCCGCACCGAACTGACGGGGAAATTCCGCAGCCAGCTCCTGGGTGGCGAAGGCCAGCCACACATCGGTTTCGTCCGAGCGCGGCAGGTAGGCGGCGATCCAGGCCAGACCGCAGATATCGGCCAGGTAGTGGTTACCGCGATGGGCCTCGTTCCATTCAAGATGCACGGCGAGGAAACGGCCATGGGCCAGCATGGCGGAGGCCAACTCGTCCTCGAAGGGCTGGTCGAACGCCGCCCCACCGGCCAGGAACAAATCGCGCGCCAGCAGGATGTTGACGGCGCGGATGGCCACGTCCATAGCGCAGGCCCAATTAACCCCCCAGCCGGGCGGGTTGGCACCGAGGAAATCCAGCACCTGATGCCGGAACTCGGCCACCAGCCGAGAATCGCCGTCCAACCCGTAGGCCAGTGCCAAACCAGGCAGGTGCTGAAGGCGGGCCAACTCCCACGGTACTTTGACATCCACGCCGGGCAGGTGACCGTAGGCGATGGCGGGGCCCAGGCTGCGTTCCGACCAGCGGTAGCCCGAGACGAAATCCACCTGCCAATCCAGTGGCACATAGGTTGGGTTGTCGATCAGGCCAAAAATTTTGCGAACCCGGACGCGGTTGCCGGGCCAGTGCCGCGCCGCCACCCAGTCGCGCCAGTCCTGGCCAGTGGCGGGAGTCGGGCCGGGGCCGTAGCGATGAGCGCCAAAGCCGGGATAGCGAACTCCATAGGCCACCTGGACAGGACCCGAGCCCAGCAGATCGAAACGGTGAGCCAGCACGTCGATGGCGAGGCGCCGCAAGGCGGGGGCGTTGGCCTTCAGTGCCGCCGGCGGGACCGGGCCCAGGCGGCGGGCCAGTGGGCCGATTTCCATTGGCTGGGGATACGTAAAGCGGCCGCGCATCAGGCGGCCCTTGATCCGACTGCCCACCATGCGCCGGGCATGGCGCCATACCCGCCGAGCCGCCTCGCGCGGCGGCATGGCAAGCGCGTGGCGGATCAGGTGGGCCAGCGACATCTCAGTTGGCCGCCTGCAATTCCTTGGGCGCGGCGCCGTGCTGGTGGGAAAATTCGGGCACCAGGGTGCGCACCATCTCCACCACGGCCCGGCTCTGGTGAGCGCGGCACAGCTCGGCCAAGGCGTCCAGCCGGGTTCCCAGCTCGGTGGCGTCCGCCGCGCGCGGCGCCGCCACCAGGATACCCTTGCGCTCGGTGGCCACCGGCGGCTCGGCGCCGTGGAAGATTTCCTCGAACAGCTTTTCGCCGGGACGTAAGCCCG
>DATJKV010000528.1:0-4458 GCA_035491155.1 Magnetospirillum sp.
GGGGGCATTCCCCGCCAAGGACGGGCGCAGTTCGGCCATGCTCAGACGACCGTCGCCATCTTGGTCCAGCGCGGCAAGTATCTGGGGCGCGCTCAGGGTGGCAAAGCGATTACGCGAAATCCGCTGCGTCCCCAGTTGGTGCAGCAGGCGCCGTGCCGGCGCTCCGTCCGCGGCGGTCAACACGCCATCGTTATCGCGGTCGAGGATGGCGAACAATCGGGAGTTGGCGCCTGGAACGGCCAGCTCGTCGGGGGTCAGCCGCAGATCGCCCTGACGGTCGATCCATTTGAAGCTGGCTAGGGCGGCCCGATCGTCCCGGTTCGGGGGCACGGTCCCGGCCTCGACCTCGACCCAGGACGGCCACGCCGCCAAAGCCAACACTAGGGTCAGGATATTGCTGAAGGTCGGGAACGTAGGGCGCCTCGCCATGACCTGCTCCCTCTTACTATGGTGCAGGTGGGCAGGGGCCGTGGCCAGGGCAAGTTGGCTGGTAGTGGTGCGCCGCAGACATTTTGGCCGACGACGGGCTGCACGTGATCGACAGCACGACCGTGCGGAGCCAGGCCGTCGGCGCAAAAGGCTCATAAACGGAAGGCTTTGATCGAAGCCGCCGATTACCTCGGCGTCGAACCGCTGATGGCCCTGCCTGTGGGCAGGGGGCGCAAACGGCGGCCAAGCGCTTTACTTGGTCGCCTGCGCTTCAATCCGGACCTCAAGGTCAGTTGTTGTTATTGCCGCCGATATTGCGGTTCACGGAAACGCCGACGTTGGTCGAGAAGAACAGCGCCTGGCGGATGTGCTGGTCGATCCAGCGGTTGAAATCGGCCGCGGCGGAGGGCGGCACGAACAGCATGTCGTCAGCCCGCAGGACCACGTCCTGCGACAGGTCATCGCCGTTCAGCGCCTTATCCAAATTGACGGTGAAGATCTTGCGCTCGCCGGAAGGGTCGCGGCGAACCAGCACCAGTTCTTCCTTGCGGGCGGTATCGCGCACCCAGCCGGCCTCGGCCAGGGTCTGCAGGAGGCTCATGCGGCCCACCATGTGGACCGGGCCGGGGCGCTGAACTTCGCCGCCGACGTACACTCGCTGGCTGGCGAAGCTGCGCACGGCCACGACCACGTCGGGCTGCCTCACATGCGTTGCCAACTGCGCGCGAATGTCCTGGCCCAGCGCGCTGGGAGAGCGTCCGGCGGCTTGAACGTCCTGAAGGAACGCTACCGAGATCTTGCCGTCTGGGCGCACGGTTAGCCGGTCATTCAGTTCAGGGTTGTAATAGAACTTGATCTCGATCTCGTCGCCCGCGCCGATTTCATACTGGGTGGGGACAGCGGTATCGGCCGAGAGCATGGCATGGGGGGCCGGATTCTTCACCACGGGCCCGCCAGCGCAGGCTGACAAGGCAAGGGTTGCGGTGACGACACTGGCTCCCCGCAATAACTTCCCCGGGATCAGAGACAAGGCTTCCTCCACGCTCTTTTGGATGAGGCACGGCGCAGAAGGAAGGTACGGAAACCAATATCGGCAGCCAATCCTGGCATTGGCGCTAGGGTATGTGCCTTTTGGGACCTCCCATATTCCGCCAGGGTGCCGCGGATGAACCCAATTGGCGGCTGCCGATGCCCTGGGGCAATTTCCAATGCGAAGCGGCGGTCGTATTCACCTACGACCGCCGCCAGCTGACCCTCACGTGGGCGGATGTATTCCGCCCTTACCGTTCAATAAGCGCCGCTTCCTCGAATCACCACCAGGACGGTCCTGGCCAGGATCACCAGATCGTGCGCTATCGACCAATTGCGCACATACCACGCATCCAGGCGCGTGCGGCGTCCGTAATGGACATCGCTGCGTCCCGACACCTGCCACAAGCCGGTGATCCCAGGCCGCACGGCGAGATAGTAGTCGCGGTCCTCGGCGTAGCGGTCGAGCTCGACGACGGTCACCGGACGGGGGCCGACCAACGACATGTCGCCGCGCAGGACATTGAATAATTGCGGCAGCTCGTCCAGGCTCGATGAACGCAACCACACGCCGATACGGGTTACCCGCGGATCGTCCTTGAGCTTATGGTTCTGGTGCCATTCGGCCGCCAGCGCGGGGTCCTTGGCAAGCATGTCGTTCAAGACCTGCTCGGCGTTGACCGCCATGGTGCGGAATTTGAGGCAGCGGAACGAGCGGCCGCCGCGGCCGACGCGATTATGGCCGAAGAGCGCCGGTCCACCATCGATCCGGACCATGGCCGCCAGCACCAGCATGAGCGGCGCCAGCAGGACGAGGAGGCTGGAAGCCGCCACCACGTCGAACAGCCGCTTGGCGGCGGCCCGGGCCTGGCGTGTCGGCGGCAGCCAACTGGTCAGCAGGACAACATCGAATGAGGTGAAGTTCTGCGCCTGCAGCCCGACCACCGGCATTCTGGACAGGCTGGGCGCGAACGCGACCTCCAGGCCCGCCGCCCCTAATCTCTGGCTGAGCATGGCCAGGGAGGATGCGTCCGGACCATCGGCCAGGACCGCGCACTCGATATCCTGGTTGCGGCAGAAGCGAAGCACCTCGCGTTCGACCTGGTCGGCGGAGGCTCCAAGGCCGATGGCCCCCCCCTGGCTCGGGCGCAACTGCCCGGCAGAGAGATCGACGATGCCCGCCACGTGGTAGCCCAGGGACTTGTCCGATGCCAGCGCTGCGGCGACAATGCCGGATTGGCTGCCACCGACCACCAGCGTCGGCAGCGACCACAGACCGGTCGCGGCAAGGGCCCGGCGGGCCGCCATCCGGCTCAGCGCCAGCGCGGCAAAGGTTGCAGTCCAGAAAAACGCGGCGGTGAGCACCTGCCATTGGTTGCCCATGGAGAATGCCACCAGCCCCTCGATCAACGCAGGCGCGGCGACCGCCTGCCCGAGCTGGGCAAGTTCGGAGGCCATACCGACGCGGGCCCAGTAATGGCCGTGCATCAGCAGCCACACCAGCACGCCGCACATCAGTATGGCGCGCAGCGGCCCGCTGCTAGTTCCTTCACTCATCACCCACGGCAATGTCAGCGCCATGGCATCGGACAGGAAAAAGAACGCGGGAGCCCGCCTGGAGCTTGTCCAGTGCGGTTTTGTCAGAAGGGCCGCCTCGTGGGGCACAACCTGTAGGTCCATGTTTCCATACCCCTGCCAGTCTCATCCAACTGCGGTTGCCTGTTATGCCGAACGCCGTTCCCACTCGAGGGCGGTGCCGACGATGGTCTCGAGCTCCTCGAAGTGCGGCGTCCATCCCAGGGTGGTGCGGATCAGCCGGGTATCAGCCACCAGGCAGGCTGGATCGCCGGGGCGACGCCCGGCTTCGCTGACGGCAATGCGCCGTTTCCCCACACGCTCGAGCGCCGAAATGACCTGGCGCACCGAATAGCCGCGACCATAGCCGCAGTTGAACGTGCAACTGGGACCGCCGCCCAACAGGTGATCCAGTGCCAGAACATGCGCCTGGGCGAGGTCGCTGACGTGGACGTAGTCGCGGATGCAGGTGCCGTCGGGGGTGTTGTAATCGGTGCCGAAGACTTGCAACTCCGGCCGCCGACCCACCATCGTCTCGCAGGCGAGCTTGATCAGATGGGTCGGCTTCGGGGAGGCTTGGCCGCTGCGTCCCAGCGGATCGGCGCCGGCGACGTTGAAATAGCGCAAGGCGACGTATCTTGGCCCGTTCGCCTCGGCCGCATCGCGCAACATCCATTCCGTCACCAACTTGGAACGGCCGTAAGGATTGATGGGGCGGGGCGGTGTCTGCTCGTCGATTTGAGCCACGGTGGGATTGCCGTATACGGCGGCGGTCGATGAGAAGACGAAGGCCTGGACGCGGGTGCGCTGGCAAGTCTCGATCAAGGTGCGGCTGGCGGCGGTATTGTTGCGATAATAGGCCAGCGGGTGCGCCACTGATTCCGGCACGACAATGGATCCGGCGAAATGCATGACCGCTTCGCACCGATAGCGGTCCAGCGCCTCGGCCACGGCCGAGCCGTCCCCGATGTCGCCGTGAATGAACGGGACGCCGTCCGGCACGAGTTCGCGTCGCCCGGTCGACAGGTTGTCGATCACGACCGGAGCATGGCCGGCCTCACGCAAGGCCAGGGCCACGTGGCTGCCAATATAGCCGGCGCCGCCGGTGACAAGGACGTGTCTCATCGGTCATCCTTCACGAAGATTGAGGACTGCGGCTTGACGGTGAAGTGCTCGCTGCACGGGCGCGCGAGGTGATGCGGGTAGGGCGTGAAGACGCTGAAGGCTCGCAGAGCCGTTCCGAAATTGGCTGCGCAGCCACATCGTCGCAGGCGATCCGGCGTCACTGCATCGCGGTTCGGCTATGGAGGGGCGTGACGGGCGAGTTGCGCTTGCGCTCCCTGAAATTAAACGTTGAATTGTCCCTTTATTGGAGGGCGTATTCGGATATCCACATTCGTTGCTGCAATGCAGCATTTTTCTTCT
>DATJKV010000529.1:0-2225 GCA_035491155.1 Magnetospirillum sp.
CTGCGCCCCACCGTCGGACAGGTACTGTGGGGCGACATTCCGGCCGGCGAGGATGCCGAGGCCCACGCGGCCCGCACCCACTACGTCGGCCACCACGACGCCATCAAGCCGGTGCTGTCGGTGGCCGAGAACCTGCGCTTCTGGGCGCGCCTGCACGAGCCCCATCTGCCCACCGCATCCAAGGCGGTGGACGGCGCGCTGGAGCGCTTCGGCCTGAGCCACCTGCGCGACATCCCCGGCAAGATGCTGTCGGCCGGACAGAAGCGCCGCACCAACCTGGCCCGCCTGCTGGCGGCACCCAGCCCGCTGTGGTTGCTGGACGAGCCCACCACGGCGCTGGACAAGGCCTCGATCAAGGTGCTGGAGGCGGTAATGGCCGAGCACCGGGCGAAGGGCGGCATGGTGGTGCTGTCCACCCACCAGGACGTCGACCTGCCCGGCGCCCGCGAGCTGCATCTGGACGAGTTCACTCCCGAAAGTTGGGAGGACGAGGAATGATCCGCTTCCTCGAGGTGGTCCGCCGCGACCTGCGCCTGGCGCTGCGCCAAGGCTCGGACAGCATCATGGTGGTGACCTTCTTCGTGCTCACCGTGGTGCTGTTCCCGTTCGGCATCGGCCCGGAAAGCGGCATCCTGGAGCGGGTGGCTGCCGGCGTGCTGTGGGTGACCGCGCTGTTGGCCTCGCTGCTGTCGCTCGACCGCCTGTTCCAGGCCGATTACGAGGACGGCTCGCTGGAGCTGCTGGTGCTGACGCCCACACCGCTGGAGATCGTGGTGATCGCCAAGGTGGTGGCCCACTGGCTGACCACCGGCCTGCCGCTGCTGGTGGCGGCGCCCATCCTGGCGGTGCTGCTGCACATGAACGCCGACGGCTTCACCACCCTGCTGCTGACCATGCTGGTGGGCACGCCCATCCTGTCGCTGATCGGCGGCATCGGCGCCGCCCTGGTGCTGGGCGCCCGGCGCGGCGGCGTACTGCTGTCGCTGCTGATCCTGCCGCTTTACGTCCCGGTGCTGATCTTCGGCGTCGGCGCCATCGACACCGCCGTCCAGGCCCGCGACGCCACCCCCCATCTACTGATCCTGAGCGGCCTGCTGGCCGTCGCCCTGCCGCTGTCGCCTTGGGCCACGGCGGCGGCGCTGCGGCAGGCGCTGGAATAGGAGAACCCCATGTCCTTGACTGTTTGGGGACGGCGCGCTTTGGCCGCGGTCCAACTGGCCCTCTTGGCGGCCTTGATCGCCTACCGCGATGCCGGCCTGCGCACGGTGCCGCAAGGCGACGATTTCACCGGCACCTGCTCGCTGGCCGACGCCCAGCTGGTGGGCGGCTTGTGGCTGGCGCTGGTGGCGATCGGCATCGCTGGTTGCGCGCTCGCCTTGTTCAGCCGCGCCAAATGGCTGGGCATGGCCATCTTTCTTGGGCCGGTGGTGGCCGCCACCACCCTGACCCAATACCAGCACACCCATTTTCCCGCCTGCTGGGATGAGAACGGCGCGCTGACCTCCGGTTCCCAGCCGGCGGTGCCGATGCGCTAATTCCGGCAACCCCGGGTAGCTTGGTTTGCGTCATGGCCGGGCTTGACCCGGCCATCCATGTTTTTGGCAGCATGCCCCGGACGGAACCATGTGGATGCGCGGATCAAGTCCGCGCATGACGGCCGTATCCACCATACCCAACAAAAAAGCGGGAGCCCCGTAGGACCCCCGCTTCGTCTGTTGATCGCCAAGCCTATTTCAGCGCGTCGATCTGTTTCTTGATCTCGGCCCGGTCCTCCGAGCCCTCGGGCAGCTGGGTCATCAGCTTGGTCCACAGCTCGCGGGCCTTGGCCGGGTTGCCGGTCTGCGAGGCAGAGATGCCGAGGAAGTAGAGGGCGTCGGGGTTGTTGGGGTCCACCGCAACCACTTCGCGCATCAGCTGGAC
Organism: Magnetospirillum sp.; assembly: GCA_035491155.1. GTDB lineage: Bacteria > Pseudomonadota > Alphaproteobacteria > Rhodospirillales > Magnetospirillaceae > Magnetospirillum. The sequence goes on from DATJKV010000529.1 coordinate 1,921, forward strand.
GAATTCGGGCGGCAGCATGGAGCCCTCGGGCAGCTCGGACAGCAGCAGGGCGCCATATTCCAGCCGCACCTGGGTGTCGCCCGGCATCAAGGCGACCGCCTTCTTGTAGGCGGCCTGAGCCTTCTCGGTCTGGCCCAGCACGCGAAGCGAGCGGCCCAGCATGGCCCAGCCCTTGCCGTCATTGGGCTGTTTCTCCAGGCGGGCGGACAGCTGCGCCACCATGTTCTGGATCATGGCCGCCTGATCCTTCATCTCGGCGATCTTGCTCGCGCGGGACGAATAGGGCTGGTCGGGCAGCTCGGGAT
>DATJKV010000530.1:0-1513 GCA_035491155.1 Magnetospirillum sp.
GACAGGGTCACCGTGGGGGCGTCGAAACTGGCCAGTTCGGCCGGTTCGATGAACATGTCGAGATGGTCGAACGGCTCGGCGCCGTTGACGGTGACCCGCAAGCGGGCATCGTCTCCCTCGCCCACCGCCTCGACCGATTCCAGCGTCAGCCCGTGGCGGGCCCCGTCGCCGGGCACCAGGCTGGCAAAGCGGCCGATGTCGTGGACGAAGGCCGAGGGCTGGGCCGGGCCAGGCGGCAGGTCGAGCTCAAGCTTGGCCTGCTGTGGCACACAGATCTGGGCGCAGGTGAGGAAGTCCAGATTGGCCACGAGATGCGCCGGCTGGCCGGCCTTGAGCACCGGCGCCTCCACCGGCAGCACCACCTCGCCGCCATAGCCGTGGTTCTGCAAGCCGGCCAACTGGAAGCGCTTGGGCGCCGGCCACGACAGCACCGGCGCACCGATGTTGTCCGATCCGTTCCAGTCCACCTTGGGGGGATAGCCGGCGTCGCCCGGAGTGCGCCAATAAATCTTCCAACCCGGCTGCAATTGGAACTGCAGGCCCAGGCGCAACGGCGCCCCCTCCCCGGCCGTGGTGGTGGCGGATATGAGGCGGACCTGGCCTGCATCGTTGGTGGACCAGTCCGAGGCGCCCGGCTCGGCTGCCCATCCATTCCCCGCCAGCAGCGCCAAAAGGCCAGCCAGCGCCACGACCATTTTCACCACCGGTCCAATCCTCTTGTCCAAGCCGAAGGAAGCGCCAGCTTACCACGACGGCCCATGGGGCAGGGTTGCTTTCGTCAAGCGAGCGGCATATGTGTGGAGGCATGCCAATGCAGGAAACCAACGGCTATCTCGCCGGCCAATTGCTGATCGCCATGCCGCAAATGCAGGACCCCCGCTTTGCGCGCTCGGTGGTCTATTTGTGCGCCCACACCGCCGAAGGCGCCATGGGAATCATGGTCAACCGCCTGTTCGAGGGCCTGTCCTTCCCCGAACTACTGGAACAGCTGGACATCCCAGCCAACCCGGAATGCGAGGAAATCCGCGTTCATTTCGGCGGCCCGGTCGAGGGCGGACGGGGCTTCGTGCTGCATTCCGACGACTACGTGCACGCCACCTCGATGAGGGTGGCAGAAGGCGTGGTGCTGACCGCCACCGTGGACGTGCTGCGCGCCATCGCCGAAGGTGGCGGCCCCCGCCGCTGCCTGTTGGCGCTGGGTTATGCCGGCTGGAGCGCCGGCCAGTTGGACGAGGAAATCCGCGACAACGCCTGGCTGAACGTGCCGGCGGACGAGAGCCTGCTGTTCGACCCCGACCCAAGCCACAAGTGGGAAGCCGCCATCCACAAGCTGGGCATCGACTTCGCCACCCTGTCCGCCGACGCCGGGCACGCCTAAACCCTTAATCCGCCATGTCTGAACCGCCCCAACGGGCGGGGAGGTGTTCATGGCCTATGAATTCTATTACTGGCCGTCCATCCAAGGGCGCGGAGAATTCGTCCGCCTGGCCTTGGAGGATGCCGGTGCCGAGTA
>DATJKV010000531.1:0-2958 GCA_035491155.1 Magnetospirillum sp.
AGCTTGCTGGCGGGCTATCAGAGCGGGGCGTGCGGCGGCGGGGCCGGCGGCCTCAGCCGCCGCTGCGATGTAGGCGGCCACCTCGTTTTCCGGGAAGCCGCGCACGGCGCCCCTGCCGTTGGTGCAGCCCGAGCGGGGCAGCCCCAATCGGGTCTGAATGGGCGGAATGCGTGGCGGCAGCATACCCGGCGCTTTGGCCTGGGCCTCCAGCACCCCCAAATCGGCGGCGTCGGACGGGCAGGACAGTAATGGCCCGGCCAGCTCTCCCAGCGCGTCCAGCGCCTGGCGAATCTGGCCGGCGCGGCCGATCAGGGTTCGGCACGGCAGCCTTAGCCACGTGTCATCCAGGATGGGGTGATCGTCGGCCCGTCGGGTCAGCGGGTCGGCGTCGCTCCAGCCCGCCGCTTCCATGAACAGCAGGCCGTCCACCAGACGCAGGGCGGCGGCCAGGCGGGCGGCGGGCGCCGGTGCGGCGGTGGCGGCATCCAGTCTGGCGAACACCTCCAGCGCGTGGGCACGGCGGTCGGGGTGCTCCATGGTGACCGCCGCCTTCAGCCGCTCGGCCACCACCGGGCCGATGGACTTCAACTGAGCATCCATGCCCTTGACGTTGCCGTCCTGGAACAGGTGGTAGGCGTCGACGATGGCCTCCAGCGGGTCGCCGGTCACGCCGGACGGCAGTTGGCCCGGCTGGCGGTTGGCGGCGGTGCGGTCCAGGTCGGATTGAATGCGGGCGATTACCCGGCGCGCATCCATGTAGCTGCCCTGGCGCTGGTCGACATCCTGCACCGCCGGTCGCGGTGTGCCGGACATGGACAGCCAGCCCAGGAACACCAGGGTGGCAAGGCTCAACACGAGGACAAGGATACGCAAGGTCGACGATCCCCCCTTCCCAAGGGGATCATGGAACGAAAGCCATGCCCAGGCAAGCCGGCGGGGGCGGGGTTATTCCAGGCGCTTGATGACGTAGGTGAAGACGCCGTCCTGCTGGGACGATTCCACCAGTTCGTGGCCGGTCATCTGGCAGAACGCGGCCATGTCCTTGACCGAGCCGGGATCGGTGGCCAGCACGGTAAGCAGGCCGCCTACCGGGATGTCTTTCAGCTTCTTCTTGGTGCGCAGGACGGGTAGCGGGCAGTTCAGGCCCTTGACGTCCAGGATGTCGCTCATGGGTGAAACCCCCATATATCCGTCGCCGTCGCGCTATTCGTGCTCGGCCTCCGGGCCGGCGTCCACGTCGATGGGAACGCCCGGCTGCAGCTTCGAGGTCCGGATGGCCAGCGAGCTCTTCACGTGGCTGATATTGGGTGCCGCGGTCAGCTTGGTGGTGAGGAAGCGCTGATAGTCATCCCAGTCGTGGGCGACGATCTTCAGCAGGAAATCGGTTTCGCCCGCCAGCATGTGGCACTCGCGCACTTCGGGCCAGGCCAGCACCAGATCCTCGAAGGCGCGCAAATCCGCCTCGGCCTGGCTGTTCAGGCCGACATGGGCGAAGACGGTGACATTGAAGGCCAGCGCGTGCGGCTCGATCTCGGCGTGGTAGCCCTTGATGTAGCCGGCCTCCTCCAGCGCGCGGACGCGCCGCAGGCAGGGAGGGGCGGATATGCCGGCCCGCCGGGCCAGCTCCACGTTGGTCATGCGACCGTCTGCTTGCAGATCCGCCAAAATACGGCGGTCGATGCGGTCGAGCTTGACCCGTTGCATTTAAGAACTCCAAACGGACAGCGTTTCACGAAACAATATTACCGCGAGCCGCCCGCCCCGCCAAGCGCCTGTTTGATCCGCATGCACGCATGCCCCCCCTGCGCCGTTTCGCGGGCAACCTGGGCGCGCTGGCCTTCTGGGGTGTGCAGCTGCGGCGCTTGCGCCTGAATGTGAAAATCGTTCTCTGCTTGGTGCGTGCGCGCCAGTCTATAATCATTCCACCTTGCGCGGGGGGCGTGGCGCGACTATTTTTTCTGTCCATAGAGCACCAACGCATTCTTTTAAGAGGGAGCCCGAAGGATGACCGATGTGATCAACCCCGTGAGCCTGGTGACCAAGGAAGCCCCGGACTTCACCGCTCCGGCCGTGCTGCCCAATAACGAAATCGACCAGGCTTTCAACCTGAAGAGCTATCTCAAGGGTTCCTACGGCCTGGTGTTCTTCTATCCGCTGGATTTCACCTTCGTGTGTCCGTCGGAAATCCTGGCCCATGACCACCGCCTGAAGGCCTTCGCCGAGAAGAACGTCAAGGTGGTCGCCGTGTCGGTGGATTCCCACTTCACCCACTTGGCCTGGAAGAACACCCCGGTCGACAAGGGCGGCCTGGGCAACGTTCAGTTCCCCATGGTGGCCGACCTAACCAAGCAGATCGCCAAGGATTACGGCGTGCTGATCAACGGCGCCGTGGCGCTGCGCGGCACCTTCCTGATCGACAAGAACGGCATCGTCCAGTCCGCCCACGTCAACAACCTGCCGCTGGGCCGCAACGTCGACGAGGCGCTGCGCCTGGTCGACGCCCTGCAGTTCCACGAGGAGCATGGCGAGGTTTGCCCGGCCGGCTGGCAGAAGGGCAAGGCCGGCATGCAGGCGTCGCCGGAAGGCGTGGCCAAGTATCTGGCCAGCCACGGCAAGGAGCTGTAAGGCTCCCGCTCATCCATGAGTCGCCGGAGGGCGCGGGGGCTTCCTCGCGCCCTCTTGGTTTGTGGGCAGGGCCATGCTTGCGCCGCGCTGCCGCCCTCCCTATCCTGTCTCATCGTTTTGTACCGGGGAACACCATGGCCATCCATCACACCAAAGTTCTCATCCTCGGCTCCGGCCCGGCCGGCTGTACCGCCGCCATCTACGCGGCCCGCGCCAATCTGTCGCCGCTGCTGGTCGCCGGCCTGCAGCCGGGCGGTCAGCTGACCATCACCACCGACGTGGAGAACTTCCCCGGTTTCGCCGAGGCCATCCAGGGCCCCTGGCTGATGGAAC
>DATJKV010000532.1:0-7523 GCA_035491155.1 Magnetospirillum sp.
GTCACCTTGGCCTCTTCCACGCCCAGGTGCTCGACAACAATCTTCTTAACCCGCTCGGCGACGTCGCTCATTTGAATTCCCTCGGAAGTCTTATGGTGCCAGTTGAATGAACCAGGGTCCCGCGACCGGTGGGCGGAAGCCCCCGAACCGGCGGAAAGTGGCCCGTACCTAACATACTTTTTGGCCTGTGACCAGCATTGGAACACCATGCATGGTGGCTAGACCAGACGCCCAGGCTTGTGGGGCCGCTCTGAGCCCCCCACGCCCGCACGTTTCTTAGATCATCGCCATGCCGCCATTGACATGCAGGGTCTGACCGGTGACGTAGCCGGCCTCGTTGGAGGCAAGATACAGCACCGTGGCGGCAATGTCCTCGGAGGAGCCCATGCGGCCCGCCGGGATCTGGGCGTTGATGCGCGCCTTCTGCTCGTCGTTCAACTCATCGGTCATGGGAGTGGCGATGAAGCCGGGCGCCACCGCGTTGACGGTGACATTGCGGCTAGCCACTTCCTGGGCCAGCGCCTTGGTCATGCCGATCATGCCGGCCTTCGAGGCGCAGTAATTGACCTGGCCCGGATTGCCGGTGACGCCGACGATGGAGGTGATGTTGATGATGCGGCCGGTGCGGCGCTTCATCATGCCCTTGACGGCGGCGCGCGACAGGCGGAAGGCGGCGGTCAGGTTGACGTTGATGACCGCGTCCCAGTCCTCGTCCTTCATGCGCAGGATCAGGCCGTCCTTGGTGATGCCGGCGTTGTTGACCAGGATGTCCAGCGAGCCCAGCGCCGCCTCGGCGTCCTTGGCCAGCTGCTCAACCTCTTCCGGCTTGGACAGGTTAGCGGGCAGCACGTGCACGCGGTCCTTGAGCTCGGCGGCCAGGGCGTCAAGGGCCTCGCGGCGGGTGCCGTGGATGGCGATGGTGGCGCCGGCGGCGTGCAGGGCCTTGGCGATGGCGCCGCCGATGCCGCCCGAGGCGCCGGTGACCAGGGCGGTCTTGCCGGTAAGATCGAACATGTCAGGTCTCCCCCGATAGGAAATGTGAAGCCCCTTTGTCGTCATGCTCGGGCTTGACCCGAGCATCCACGGCTTCCCGTCCAACACCCTGCCAGACGGCACCCCGTGGATGGCCGGGTCGAGCCCGGCCATGACGCGAGGGGAAATGGGTTCTTACAGCGAGCCCAGGAAGGCGTCGATGTCGGCCGGCGAGCCGACGTTGGTGCCCGACAGCTCCTTGTCGATGCGTTTGGCCAGCCCCGACAGCACCTTGCCGGCGCCCAGCTCGACCAGCTGGGTGACACCCTGCTCCTTCATATAAAGGACGCTTTCGCGCCAGCGCACCGTGCCGGTCACCTGCTTGACCAGCAGGTCGCGGATCACCTCGGGCTCGCGCACCGACGAGGCCACCACGTTGGCCACCAGCGGCACCTTGGGAGCCATCATCTCCACCTTCGCCAGGGCCTCGGCCATGGCGTCGGCGGCGGGCTGCATCAGGGCGCAATGGAAGGGCGCGGACACCGGCAGCAGGACGGCGCGCTTGATGCCCTTCTCGGCGGCGATCTTCATCGCGCGCTCGACGGCGCCCTTGTGGCCCGACACCACCACCTGGCCGGCGCCATTGTCGTTGGCGGCTTCGCAGACTTCACCCTGGGCCGCCTCGGCGGCGATCTCCTTGGCCTGCTCGTATTCGCTGCCCAGCAGGGCGGCCATGGCGCCGACGCCCACCGGCACCGCCTTCTGCATGCTCTGACCGCGCAGCTTCAAAAGGCGCGCGGTATCGGCCAGCGAGAAGGTGCCGGCGGCGGCCAGGGCCGAGTACTCACCCAGGGAATGGCCGGCGACGAAGCTGGCGGCCTTGGCCAGGTCCAGCTTGCCCTGAGCCTCCAGCACGCGCACCACCGCCACCGAGACGGCCATCAGCGCCGGCTGGGCGTTCTCGGTCAGGGTCAGCTGGTCCTCGGGCCCCTCGAACATCAGCTTGGACAGGTTCTGCTTCAGCGCCTCGTCCACTTCCTCAAACACCTGGCGGGCCTCGGCGAAAGCCTCGGCCAGCTCGCGGCCCATGCCGACGGCCTGAGAACCCTGGCCGGGAAAGACGAATGCGCGCGACATAGCTGATGCCCCTCTGGAGTCTTGCGAAACTGGGCGGAAGGTAAAGGCCAGCCCCACCTCGCTGTCAAGCAACCATTGCCCAGGGTGCAGCCAAAGGTCGTGCACGGATGCACATTACTTGGGCAGCTTTGAAATAAGAATGTAGCATACCCCTATGGGAGCAGGGTATTTTCGTCCAAAGGGAGCGCGCACGCGATGCGCACAACCTTTGGACAATGGCCGGGGACATTGGGGGAGACAAAGTCCATGGGCAAGATGATCGGTCGACTGCGCATCGGCCAACGGGTGTGGCTCGCCATTTCACTGCCGGTCGTGCTGGCGCTAGTGGGCGCGGCGTCCATTGCCAGCGGTAAGCTGGACTCTATCCGCCGGGCCGAGCGCACTGCCGCAGTGGCGGAACTGGCGGTCCACGTGGGCGCCACCGTGCACGAATTGCAGAAGGAGCGCGGCCTATCCTCGGCCTTCGCGGCCAGCAAGGGCGAGCGCATGCGGGCCGAGCGCGGCCAGCAGATCATCGCCACCACCGCCCGCCGGGGCGAATTGGAGGCGGCCATGGCCAAGCTGGACACCGGCGACGGCGACGAACTGGCCGGCGCCCTCGATCGCGCCCGGCGCGAGTTGGAGGGGCTGTCCGGCCTGCGCACCGACGTGGAGCAGTTGAAGACGACGCCGCCGCAAGTCATCGCCCGCTACACCGCCACGGTGGATTCCTTGCTGTCTCTGGCCGAGCGCCTGGGCACCCAGGACACGGGCATCACCATTAGCAACATGATCTCGGCCTATCTCGGTCTGATGCACGCCAAGGAAAACGCCGGCATCGAGCGCGCCACCGGCTCGGCGGCGCTGGCCTCGGGCACCATCGGCGAGGAAGCGCGGCAGAAGCTCAAGGCGCTGGCCGCTGTGCAGGACGCTTACTTGCGAGCCTTCGCCGTGGCCGCCGAGCCCGAGCGTCGTCGAGCCCTGCAGACGGCGCTGGAAAGCGGCGCCGCCACCGAGGTCATGGGCTATCGCAAGATGCTGTTCGACAGCACCACCCCTGACTTAGGCGTCGAGCGCTGGTTCGCCGCCGCCTCCCGCCGCATCGACCTGATGAAAGCGGCCGAGGATGCCCTGGCTGCCGACCTGAACGAGACCAACCGTCTTGGCCTGGCCGACGCCCGCCGCGCCCTGATGGTCATGTCTGCCACCCTCCTGGGCGCCCTGGCCGGCGTCGGCTGGGTAGCGACCGTGCTGGCACGCAGCATCACCGTGCCCACCCACCAGCTGACCTCGGCCATGCTTCGGCTGGCCGACCACCGTCTGGACACCGCCATCCCCGCCACCGACCACAGCGACGAGATCGGCGAAATGGCCCGCGCCGTGCTGGTGTTCAAGCGCAACGCCGAGCAGGTGGCGCAGATGGAGGCCGAGCGCGAGGCCGCCGCCGCCCGCGCCGCCGCCGAGCGGCGCGACGCCCTGACCGGCATGGCCACCAATATCGAGAGCGAGACCTCGCAAGTCGTGGGCCGCGTCAGCGGCGGTAGCGACAAGGTCTGCACCGCCGCCGCCGACATGGCGCAATCGGCGTTGCGGGTCGAGGCGAATGCCGAGCACGTCGCCGCCGCCGCCGAGCAGAGCCTGGCCAACGCCCAGACCGTGGCCGGCGCCACCGAGGAGCTTACCGCCGCCATCCACGAGATTGCCTCCCAGGTGGGCCAGTCCTCGCAGCAGGTGGCCGAAGCCGTGAATGCCGCCGACGGCGCCAACGCCACCGTCAACGAGCTGGTCGCCGCCATGTCACGGATCGACCAGGTGGTGGCCATGATCGCCGCCGTCGCCAACCAGACCCGGCTGTTGGCGCTTAACGCCACCATCGAATCGGCGCGCGCGGGCGAAGCCGGCAAGGGCTTTGCCGTGGTCGCCGCCGAGGTCAAGCGGCTGGCCGACCAGACCGGCACCCAGACCGAGGAGATCAGCGAACGCATCGGCGAGTTGAAGAACATGGCAACCGCCGTGGGCCACGCCATTGCCGAGACGGTGGGCTGTATCCGCAACGTGGAGCGGGTGGCCGCCACCATCGCCGCCTCGGTCGAGCAACAGCAGGCCGCCACCCAGGAGATCGCCCGCAACGTCCATCAATCCTCGGACGCCGCTCGCGAGGTGACCGAACGCATCGGCGAGGTGGCCGAGGAAGCGCGCCACTCCCGTGCCGAGGCGTCCGAGGTCAACACCCTGCTGACCGAGATGGCCGCCCAGGTGGCGGAACTGGGCCACGTGCTGAACCGCGTGGTGCGCACCGCCGCCCCCGAAGTGGACCGCCGCGCGGCACCACGCCGCGAGGTCACCACACCGGCGACCCTGTCGATAGCTGGCCGCACCATACCGGCGGTGTTGGCCGACCTTTCCGACGAGGGCGCCCGACTGCGCGACGTGGGCGACGATATTCCCGCCGATCACGGCACCCTGTCGGCGCCGCCCCTGGACAGCCCCCGCCCCTTCCAGGTGCTGGGGAGCGAGTCCGGCCAGCTGCGGGTGCGCCTGGTTCCCGCCCTGGCCGACGCCTGACTGCTCAACCGGCGACGACGGCGGAGACAAAGGCGGTCAGCGCCCCAACCACCTCGAACGGCGCATCGCGGTAAAGAAGGTGACGGCAGTGCGGAAGTACCCGCACCTCGACTGGTGCGGATACGGCCTCCCTTATTGACTCATATTGTGCCGCACTGCCGTACTCGTCGTCGTCGCCCTGCAGCACCAGTACCGGCACCCGGATGCCGGGCAGCAGGGAACGCACGTCCCAACCGTTGTCGCCGAATTGCGTCCACGCCTTGGCCCAGCCCCAAAAGGCATCGTCCACATTGTGGTGGTAGCGCGCCAGGTGATCACGCAACCGGCCTTTCTCAAAGGCCTCGATGGCACCGTTGACGCCGGCCAGGGTCGCCGGCTCGACCATGACATGGGGGGCCATCAGCACCACCCCCTCCACCTGCGGCACCACGCCGGCACCGGCGGCGATCGCCGAGATGGAGCCGCCATCGGAATGCCCCACCAGGATGGCGCGCCGGACGTTGGCCGCCTCCAGTACGCGCGGCAGCCAGTAAAGCGCCTCGTCGTGCAGATAGGTCTCGGGCCAGGGATGCGGCTTGCGGGTCGAGGTGCCGTAGCCGTGGCGCGAGTACATCAGCACGCCACAGCCGGTGGCGCCCGACACGCGCTCGGGCAAGTCCTTCCACAGGGCGGCCGAACCCAGCCCCTCGTGAAGGAACACCAGCGTCGGCGCCGCCGCCGGATCCGGCCCGAGGAAGCGCGCCTCCAGCCGCACGCCCTCCACCTCGAGAAAGCCGTCACGGCCGGGCGCCAGGATGTCACGGGACAGGGCGATGGTCATGGCATACCCTCCTTATGCGCATTTTCATACGTTATGAACTAGCTAAGGTTGATACGCACAACTATCACGCCACTTAAGCAGATTATACAATCCATGCCGATGGCTTATAACGCGCATGTCTTTCGACCACGAACGCCGGTTTTAGCATCGCGCGGCTTTTGGCTTGCGGGCGGAATGGGTTCGTGTATATTCCGCCGCTTACCCCTTGCCGGCACTCCCCTTGGGAGGGTCGGCTATGCTCGTTTCCCCATGGTGGGGAACACGGGAAGAGAAAAGCCAGAAGGGTTCAAACGAATGTCTTTGTATGAATGCGTGATTCTCGCGCGTCAGGAAGTTTCGGCCCCGCAGGTCGAAGCCCTGGTCGACGAGTTCTCCAATGTGCTGAGCCAGGGCGGCGGCAACGTCGCCAAGAAGGAATTCTGGGGCCTGCGCAACATTGCCTACCGGGTGAAGAAGAACCGCAAGGCGCACTACGTCCTGCTGAACATCGACGCCCCCTCCGCCGCCGTGAAGGAGATGGAGCGCCAGATGTCCCTGAACGAGGACGTGCTGCGCTTCCTGACCCTCCGTGTCGAGGAGCTGGAGGAAGGCCCGTCGGCCATGATGCAGGCCAAGAACAGCCGCGACGACCGTCCGCGCCGCGACGACCGCGGCCCCCGCGACGACCGTGGCCCGCGTGAGGATCGTCCCCGTGAGGATCGTCCCCGTGAGGATCGTCCCCGTCGCGCCGAGGGAGGTGAGTGATGAGCGAAGTCAAGACCGAACGTCCGCGCGCCGCCGCCGGCGCCCGCCGTCCGTTCTTCCGTCGCCGGAAGACCTGCCCGTTCTCCGGCGCCAACGCGCCGAAGATCGACTACAAGGACACCAAGCTCCTGAGCCGCTTCATCTCCGAGCGCGGCAAGATCGTTCCGTCCCGCATCACCGCGGTGTCGGCCAAGAAGCAGCGCGAACTGGCCCAGGCCATCAAGCGCGCCCGCTTCCTGGGTCTGCTTCCCTACGTGGTGAAGTAAGACCGGTCTGATGGTGTTGCCGGTCAATCGGCAACTCGGCCTGGCGCTGGCGGCGGGACTGTGCTCCGCACTGATGTTCCTGTCGCTGGCAAAGGGTGTTGCGCTGGGTGCCGTGCTCTCTTACTGGGCGCCGCTGCCGCTGATGATGGCGGGATTGGCGCTGGGGATGAGGGCCTCGACACTGGCCGCCGGGGTGGCGGCGGTCGCGGTGGCGGCGGTGGCGGGCGGTTTTTCCGTCGTGCCATTCGCGGTGGCCGCGGTCCTTCCCGCCCTGCTGGTGACCAACCGGGCCTTGCTGTGGCGAACCGCCCAGGATGGCTCGGCCGAGTGGTACCCGCCAGGCTTGGTCCTGGCATGGCTGACCGCTGCCGGTCTTGCGCTGATGCTTACGGGCACGGCGCTGGTGGCCGGCAGCAGCCCCGATGGGGTCGAAGGCACTGTGGCCAAGGTGATCGGCCAAGCCCTCGACCAACTGGCCGCCGGCCTTTCCGCTGAAGAGCGGAAGCGGGTGGCGGGATGGTGGACGCCGTTGTTTCCGGCCATGGTGATCGCATCATGGCTGGTGATGTCGGTGCTCAACGCCACCGGGACACAAGGATTGCTGGCCCGCATGGGCCGCGCCCGCCGGCCCAGCCCGGCCTATGGGCAGCTTGAGCTGCCCGATTGGCTCGGGGCTGGATTGGTGGTGGCGGCCGGGACGGCGATCGTGGTCAGGGGCGACATCGGCTATGTCGCCACCAATGCGTTGGTGGTCATGCTGGTGCCCTTCGTCCTGTTGGGCCTGACGGTGATCCACCGCTGGGCCAAAGGGCGGCCGAACGCGGGACTGGTGCTCGCGGCGACGTACGGGTTGTTGATTGTGATGTTCGGTTGGGCCGCCGCCGCGGTCGCCGGACTGGGACTGGTACGGTTCTGGACGATGAGGTTCCGCCGCCCCAAGAGCGGCGGCGGTATGGAGGATTAAATGGAAGTCATCCTGCTCGAGAGGATCGAGAAGCTCGGTCAGATGGGCGACGTGGTCAAGGTCAAGCCCGGCTACG
>DATJKV010000533.1:0-2957 GCA_035491155.1 Magnetospirillum sp.
GCCGGCACCGCCGCCTTCTCGCTGATCGGCGCGCGGCCGTGGGTCGAGGCCAATCCCAAGGAGACCGAGCTTACCTACATCAAGCCGGGCGACCCGGCTGAGATCCGCGTCGACACCTATCCCGGCCGCAGCTGGACCGGCCGCGTGGTCAGCATCAGCCCGGCCACCGGCGCCGAATTCGCCGTGCTGCCGCCGCAGAACGCCTCGGGCAACTGGGTCAAGGTGGTGCAAAGGGTGCCGGTGCGCATCGAGGTGGACATCCCCGACGATTCGCCGCCGCTATCGGCGGGCATGAGCGTCGAGGTGAGCATCGACACCGGCCATCGCCGCCGCCTGTCCGACCTGTGGGGAGGGTAGGGCATGAACGTCGCCGCGCTGACCGTGCTGGTGATGGCCGCCACCGTCATGCAGGCGCTCGACACCACCATCGCCAACGTGGCGCTGCCCTACATGCAGGGTAGCCTATCGGCCACCACCGACCAGATCAACTGGGTGCTGACCAGCTACATCGTTGCCGCCGCCATCATGACCCCGCCCACCGGTTGGGCCTCCGAGCGCTTCGGCCGCAAGCGCCTGTTCATCGTCTCGGTGGCCGGCTTCACATTGGCCTCGGGGCTGTGCGGCATGGCGCACAGCCTGGAGCAGATGGTGCTGTTCCGGCTGCTGCAAGGCGTCTGCGGCGCGCCGCTGGTGCCGCTGGCGCAATCGGTGCTGCTCGACACCTACCCGCGCGAGCGCCACGGCCAGGCCATGGCGCTGTGGGGCATGGGGGTGATGGTGGGGCCTATCCTCGGGCCTTCCTTAGGCGGTTGGCTGACCGAGAACTGGCAGTGGCGCTGGGTCTTCTACATCAATCTGCCCATCGGCGTGCTGACCGCCGTGGGGCTGGGTGTGTTCCTGGCGGAACGGCGGGCCCAGCGTCCGCCCGGCTTCGACTGGTTTGGATTTTCGGCGCTGTCCCTCGGGGTGGGGGCGTTGCAACTGATGCTGGACCGGGGTGAGCAGCTGGATTGGTTCGGCTCGGGCGAAATCATCACCGAGGCGGTGCTGTCGGGCCTGGGGTTCTACCTGTTCATCGTCCACATGCTGACCGCCGAGCGCCCCTTCATCGATCGCCGCCTGTTCCGCGACCGCAATCTGGTCACCGGGCTCGCCTTCATCTTCGTGGTCGGCATCATCCTGCTGGCCACGCTGGCGCTGCTCACGCCGTTCCTGCAGACCCTGCTGGACTGGCCGGTGCTTACCGCCGGGCTGGTGATGGCGCCCCGGGGCCTGGGCACCATGGCTGCCGTGATGCTGGTCGGACGCCTCATCCACCGCATCGATCCCCGCCTGTTGATGGCGTGCGGGTTGACGCTCATCGGCGTCTCGCTATGGCAGATGAGCCATTTCGACCTCAATGTCAGCCAGGGCCTGCTGGTGCGCACCGGGGTGACGCAGGGCTTCGGCCTTGGGCTGGTGATGGTGCCGTTGTCCACCATGACCTTCGCCACGCTGGCGCCCGAGCTGCGCACCCAGGGCACCGCCTTGTTCAGCCTGATGCGTAATATGGGTTCCAGCATCGGCATTTCGGTGGTGATCTTCCTGCTCAGCCGCAACACCCAGATCATGCACGCCGAACTGGCCGCCCACGCCACCCCGTTCAGCGCGCCGCTCAGGGCGCTCTTGCCCTATTGGTCGCTGTCCACCCTGCCGGGCGCCGCCGCGCTGAACGCCGAGATCACCCGGCAGGCGACACTGGTGGCCTTCCTCAATGACTTCCGCCTGATGATGGGCTTGGCGCTGGTCACGGTGCCGCTGGTGCTGCTCATGCGCCGGCCCGGCCACCTGACCCCGCCCACCCACGCCGCCATGGAGTGATGCCATGTACCGCCATGTCCTCCTCGCCTACGACGGAACCAGGGAAGGCGCCTGCGCGCTGCGCCAGGGGGCCGAGCTGGCCCAGGCCACCGGAGCCGAGGTCACCTTGCTTGCCGTCATCCCCGCCCGGCCGGGGGTGCTGATCGCCGAGGCGGTGGGCGGCGACCTGCTCGGGCATGAGCAGGAGCTCTACGGCGAGGTGCTGGAGCTTGGCCTGGAGCTGCTGGCGAAGCGGGGGCTGAGGGCGGAGGGCAAAATCGCCTATGGCATCGCCATCGACGAGATCGTCAAGACCGCGCGTGCCGTCGGCGCCGATCTCATCGTCGTCGGCCATCGCCGCAAGGGCCGCCTGGCGCAATGGTGGTCAGGCTCGGTGGGCGGCACCCTGCTGGCGCAGGCGCCCTGCTCGCTGTTGATCGCGGTGGAGGAAGGCGAGAGCGCCTAGAACGGCTCCAGTTCGGAGTCCCAATACAAAAAATCCCGCCACGACCGGTGCAGGTAGTTGGGCGGGAAGGAACGTCCGTTTTCCTGAAGCTCGAAGGAGGTGGGCTCGACCGGCCATTTCAGCAGATGCAGCCCCGCTTCGCGCGGCAGCCGGCTGCCTTTCCTTAAATTGCAGGGCCCGCAGGCGGCGACCACGTTGGTCCAACTGGTGCGCCCGCCGCGCGCCCGTGGGACGACGTGGTCGAAGGTCAGGTCGTGGGCGGCGAAGGGATAGCCGCAATATTGGCAGGCGAAGCGATCGCGCAGGAAGACGTTGAAACGGGTGAAGGCGGGTTTCCGGCTGGCGGGGATGTATTCCTTCAGCGAAATCACGCTGGGCAGCCGCATGCGCCAGGATGGCGAGTGGATGACGCGGTCGTATTCCGACACGACGTTGACGCGTTCAGACACCACCGCCTTCACCGCTTCCTGCCATGACCACAGGGACAGCGGAAAATAAGACAGCGGCCTGAAGTCCGCGTTCAATACCAGGGCGGGATAGCTTTCCAATGCTACCGATACCCTCTCCTAAGGAGCATGCTTACAAAATATAGGATTTCGACAGCCCTTTCCACCCCGCGACGGTTACGGCTGGGTGAAAGCGCCAAGGGATC
>DATJKV010000534.1:0-8346 GCA_035491155.1 Magnetospirillum sp.
TTGGCAGAGAGGGCATTCATCGTATCTTCTCCTGAGAAAATCCCGGCCGCCGCCCTAGGCTAGGGGGGAGGCGGCGGCCGGGGGATCGCCACGTGGAGTGGCGATGGCGGGGGGCTGCGCCGTCAGTCGGCCTGGATCGCCGTCAACGCGATGGTGTAGACGATGTCGTCCACCAGGGCGCCACGGGACAGGTCGTTGACCGGCTTGCGCAGGCCTTGAAGCATGGGGCCGACGCTGACCACGTGGGCGGAACGCTGCACCGCCTTGTAGGTGGTGTTGCCGGTGTTCAGGTCGGGAAAGACGAAGACGTTGGCGCGACCGGCGACCGGGCTGCCGGGGGCCTTTTGGCGGCCGACGCTTTCCACGCTGGCGGCGTCGTACTGCATGGGGCCGTCGATCATCAGGTCGGGCCGCTTTTCCCTGGCAAGACGGGTGGCGGTGCGCACCTTCTCCACGTCGTCGCCGCTGCCCGACGAGCCGGTGGAGTAGGAGATCATGGCCACGCGCGGCTCGATGCCGAAGGCCTTGGCCGAATCCGCCGACTGGACGGCGATGTCGGCAAGCTGTTCGGCGGTCGGGTCGGGATTGACCGCGCAGTCGCCATAGACCAGCACCTGATCGGGCATCAGCATGAAGAACACGCTGGAGACCAGGCTGCTGCCCGGCGCCGTCTTGATCAGCTGCAGGGCGGGGCGGATGGTGTTGGCGGTGGTGTGGACGGCGCCCGACACCAATCCGTCGGCATCTCCTGCCGCCAGCATCATGGTGCCCAGCACCACATTGTCCTGCAATTGCTCCTCGGCCTGGCCGGGGGTCAGGCCCTTGGCTTGGCGCATCTCCACCAGGGGCGCGACGTACTGGCCGCGGATGGCGTCCGGGTCCAGCACTTCCAGCCCCAGGGGCAAGGCGATGCCCTGGGCGTCGGCCTGCTGGCGGATTTTCTCCGGGTCGCCCAGCAGCACGCAGCGGGCGATGCCCTTCTCGGCACAGATGGCGGCGGCCTGGATGGTGCGCGGTTCGTCGCCCTCGGGCAGCACGATGCGCTTGTCGGCCTGCTTGGCCTGCTGCACCAACCGATGGCGGAAGGCTGGCGGCGGCATGCGGGTTTCCGCCGGGCGGCCGACCTTCTCACGCAATGGCGCGGTATCCAGGCGCTCGGCGACGAAGTCCAGCAACTGCTCCATGCGCTCGGAATCGTCCACGCTGACATGGTGGCTGAGATTGGCCAGCAGGCTGGCGGTGGTAAAGGTGTCGCGGTCGCACGACAGCACGGTCAGGCCGGAATTGCGGGCGGCCACCAGCGCCTCCACCGGCGGCGCCATGGGGATGCCGTAATTGAGCAGCAGGCCGGCCAGGGGCACACCGCGCATACTGGCCAGCGCGGCGGCCAGGGCGATGTCGCTGCGGTCGCCGGGGCTGACCACCAGCACGCCGGGGCGCAGGCGGGGGATGACAGTCTCGACGGCGGCGGCGGCCACCACCACTTCCTGCACGCGGGCCCGCGCGATGGCGCCGGCATGCTCGACCTTCAGGTCCAGGCTGTTGACCACGTCGATCAGGCGCGGCGCGTGGAGGCGGGCCTCGAACGGGACCACGCCCAGCACCGGCACGTGGCCGTTGATGCGGGCCAGGTCCTCGCGCAGGCGGACGCCGTCGGCGGCCGAGGCCACCTTGTTGATCAGATAGCCGGCAAAGGTGGCGTTGCCTTCCTCGTCATACTGGCGCCGGGCCAGGTCGATGGCCTCGGCCAGTTCGCGGGCATCGCGGCGCGCGCCCGACAGCACCGGGATCAAGTCGGCGGTCAGGCTGCGCGCCATCTCGGCGTTCAGCCGCGCCGCCATTTGCAGGCCGGCGTCGGGGATCAGGCCTTCCACCACCACCACGTCGTGGCGGGCGCGCACGGCTTCGACCAGCGTCACCACCTCTTCCATCAGTGCGGCCAGCTGGCCGGTGCGGATCAGCTCCTCGGCACGGTGGAACGGCAGCGGGTCCGGCACGTCCACATGGCACAGGTTGCGGGCGAAATGGGTGGAGAGGTCACCGATGGCGTCCTGGGCCTCGGGCTGGGCGATGGGCTTGATGAAGCCGGCCGCGATGCCGTCGCGCTGAAGCGCGCGCAGCAAGCCTAGCGACGCCGAAGTCAGGCCCACGTCGCGGGCCGCCGGGGCCAGGAAGAAGGAGCGGCGGGCGGCGGGGGCGGGGATGGCCGGGGTGGTCGCGAGTGCCACCGCCTCCATGGCCTCAGGCGACGGAATGACGGTCATCTCAGCAGCTCCCAGCGCAGGTCAGCGCCTCGGTATCGCGGGCGATCATCCATTCTTCGTTGGTGGGCACGACCAGCGCGGCAGGCTCTGCGCCCCGGCTGATCAGGCCGGCCTTGCCGCGCACCATGGCGCGGTTGGCCTCTTCGTCCGCTTCGATTCCCAGGGGATGCAGCCGCTGCAGGGTCATGGCCCGCATGGTGGCCGAGTTCTCGCCGATGCCCCCGGTAAACACCACGGCGTCCAGGCGCGGCAAGGACATGGCCAGCCCGCCGATATGGCGCGCCAGGCGGTGGGCGAAGACCTTGAGCGCCAGTTGGGCACCCTCGTGGCCGTCGCGGGCGGCTTCCTCCAGGATGCGGCAGTCGTTGGACAACTCGGACAGGCCCAAGAGGCCCGAACGCTTGTTCAGCACAATATCCATCTGCTTGGCATCCAGCCCGGCCTGCTCGGCCAGATAGGCCAGGGCGCCGGCGTCCACGTCGCCGCAGCGCGTGCCCATGATCAGACCCTCCAGCGGGGTCATGCCCATGGTGGTGTCGACGCTGTGGCCGTCCCGCACCGCCGTGGCAGAGGCGCCGTTGCCGAGATGGGCGATGACGATGCCGTGGTCCTGGGGATCGAGGCGCAGAAGGTTCACCGTCTCCTCGGCCACGTAGCGATGGCTGCTGCCGTGGAAGCCGTAGCGGCGGATGCCGTAATCCCGGTAATAGGCCTGGGGCAGGCCGTACAGGAACGCCTCGGGCGGCATGGTCTGGTGAAAGGCGGTGTCGAACACCGCCACCTGCGGCACCTCGGGCATCTTCTCCAGCGCGGTGCGGATGCCCAGCACGTTGGCCGGATTGTGCAGCGGCGCCAGGGCGTTGCAGGCCTCGATATCGGCTACCACGTCGGGGGTGATCAGTGCCGATTGCTTGAAACGCTCGCCGCCATGCACCACCCGGTGACCGACGGCGCGGATGGGGTCCAGCTTGTGGTGTTCGTCGAGGATGGTCAGCAGGGCGTCGAGGGCAGACCCATGGCCGTCGGCCCCCAGGGTCCGGGTTTCCGGCGCGCCGCCGTTCTTGTAGGTGATGCGGGCATCGGGATTGCCCAGGCATTCGGCCAGACCGGACAGCACGGGAGATCGGGCGCCCGATTCGAAGACGCCGAATTTCAGCGACGAGCTGCCGCAGTTGATCACCAGGGTCATGTTGGCGTTGTGCATCATTTGGGAACCTCGGGTCAGGTGACGATCAGGCCGCGCGAGGCGAACAGGGCGCGCGCCGCCTGAATTTGTTCGGAGGTGGGGGTGGGCGTGCCGGCCAGCGGATAGGCATGGCCCAGCGCCTGCCACTTGTGGGCGCCCATCTGGTGGAAGGGCAGCACCTCGACCCGCTCGACCAGCGGGCCCAGGGTGGCGATGTAATCGGCGAGCTTCAGGATGTCGGCCTCGCCGTCGGTCAGGCCGGGGACCAGCACGTAGCGGATCCACATGGGCTTGTTCAGCCGCACCAGCCGCTGGGCGAAGTCCAGGGTGGGCTGCAACGCGTGGCCGGTAATGGCGTGATAGCGCTCGGGGTCGATGTGCTTGATGTCCAGCAGCACCATGTCCACCGGGCGGAACCACTCGTCGTCCACCTCGGCATGCAGGAAGCCCTGGGTATCCAGCGCCGTGTGCAGGCCCAGCTCATCCTTGATCCGGGTCAGCAATTTGCCGGCGAAGGCGGCCTGGACCAGCGGCTCGCCACCCGACAGGGTGACGCCGCCGGCAAATTTCAGGAAACCGGCATAGGGGCGGATTTCGTCCAGCGCCTGGTCCAGGGTGACCTGGCGGCCCCCGTGCAGCTTCCAGGTGTCGGGGTTGTGGCAGTACTGGCAGCGGAACAGGCAACCGGACAGGAAGAATACGAAGCGCATGCCCGGACCGTCCACGGCGGCACCGGATTCCACCGAATGCAGATAGCCCAGGGGGGCTTGAGCTTCGCGGACCTGCGGGTCGAACCCGGTGCGGGTGGCGTCGAACATGGCTTCGTACTCCCCTGCTCTTTCCCCGGGGCCTTACATGGCCTGGTGGAAAGTGCGGTTGATCACGTCAAGCTGCTGTTCCTTGGTCAGCTTGATGAAGTTGACCGCATAGCCGGACACGCGGACGGTCAGCTGCGGGTACTTCTCGGGGTGGTGCATGGCGTCCACCAGCGTCTCGCGGTTGAAGACGTTGACGTTGACGTGGAAGCCGCCCGCCGCCGCGAAACCGTCCAGGCAGTTGGACAGGTTGCGGATGCGGTCCTGCTGGGTGTGGCCGAGGGCGTCCGGCGTGGCCGAGGCGGTCCAGCTGATGCCGTCCAGTGCGCAGGCATAGGGCAGCTTGGCGACGGACGCGCCGGCCGCCACGAAGCCCTTTACGTCGCGGCCGTTCATCGGGTTGGCGCCCGGCGCGAACGGCTCGCCGGCACGGCGGCCGTCGGGGGTGTTGCCGGTCTTCTTGCCGTAGACCACGTTGGAGGTGATGGTCAGCACTGACTGGGTCGGCATGGCGCCGCGATAGAAGGCGGGCTGCGCCGCGACCTTGTTCATGAAGGTCTCGGTCAGCCATACGGCGATGTCGTCGGCGCGGTCGTCGTTGTTGCCATAGGCCGGATAGTCGCCCTCGACCTTGTAATCGACGGCCAGGCCCTTCTCGTTGCGGATCACCGACACCTTGGCGTGCTTGATGGCCGACAAGCTGTCCGCCGCCACCGACAGGCCCGCGATGCCGCAGGCCATGGTGCGCAGGATGTCGCGGTCGTGCAGCGCCATCTCGATCCGCTCGTAAGCGTACTTGTCGTGCATGTAGTGGATGGCGTTCAGCGCCTTGACGTAGGTCGTGGCCAGCCAGTCCATCATCTTGTCGAATTTCTTCATCACCTCGTCGTAGTCCAGCACGTCGGCGGTGATGGGCTCGAAGCCCTTGGCGACCACGGTGCCCAGCTTTTCATCGACGCCGCCGTTGATAGCGTACAGCAGGGCCTTGGCCAGGTTGGCCCGCGCCCCGAAGAACTGCATCTGCTTGCCGATGCGCATGGCCGATACGCAGCAGGCGATGCCGTAATCGTCGCCCCATTGCGACCGCATCAGGTCGTCGTTCTCGTATTGGATGGCGCTGGTGTCGGCGGACACCTGGGCGCAGAAATCCTTGAACCCGCGCGGCAGCTGGGTGCTCCACAGCACGGTTAGGTTCGGCTCGGGGGCCGGGCCCAAATTGTACAGCGTGTTGAGGAAGCGGAAGCTGTTGCGAGTGACCAGGGTGCGGCCGTCCTCGCCCATGCCGCCCAGGGCCTCGGTGACCCAGGTGGGATCGCCCGAGAACAATGCGTCGTAATCGGGAGTGCGCAGGAAGCGGACGATGCGCAGCTTGATGACCAGGTCGTCGATCATCTCCTGCGCCTTTTCCTCGGTCAGCAGGCCGGCCTCGATGTCGCGCTGGATGTAGATGTCGAGGAAGGTGGCGACACGGCCCAGCGACATGGCGGCGCCGTTCTGCTCCTTCACCGCGGCCAAGTAGCCCAGATAGGTCCACTGGATGGTCTCGCGGGCATTGGCCGCCGGGCGCGATAGGTCGAAGCCGTAGGTGGCGCCCATCTCGCGCAACTCGTCCAGCGCCCGGAACTGCTCGGACAGTTCCTCGCGCAGGCGGATGACGTCTTCGTTGAAGGTGGCGTCATCCAGCTCGTGGAAGCGCTCCTGGCGCTCGTGGCGCAGGAAGTCGGTGCCGTAGAGCGCGACGCGGCGGTAGTCGCCGATAATTCGGCCGCGGCCATAGGCGTCGGGCAGGCCGGTGATTACGCCCGACTTGCGGGCGGCCAGGATGTCCGGGGTGTAGACGTCGAAGACACCCTGGTTGTGGCTCTTGCGGTACTTGGTCCAGATATCCTTGACCACCGGGTCGATCTGGTAGCCATAGGCTTCCAGGCCCGATTCGACCATGCGCAGGCCGCCATTGGGCATGATCGCGCGCTTCAGCGGCGCGTCGGTCTGCAGGCCGACGATGATTTCGAGACCACGGTCGATGTAGCCGGCGTCGTGGGCGGTGATGCCGGCGGGGCGGTCGACCGACGCGTTCAGGATGCCCTTGGCGCGTTCTTCCTTCAGCAGCTCGCCCAGATGCGCCCACAGCGTGCGGGTGCGCGCGGTGGGGCCGGACAGGAAGGACGCGTCGCCGAGATAGGGGGTGTAGTTGTTCTGGATGAAGTCGCGCACGTCGACGCGGGTCTTCCAGGCGACGCCGGCGAAACCTTTCCAGGGGTCCACCAGGTATTCGGTTTCGTTGAAGAGCTTATTCATGATCCTCTCCCATGGACAGGAGGCAGGGGCCGCCGCCTTCGGGAGACGGCGGCCCGTCTGTCCCGTTACTCGGCAGGCGATATGGCGTGAGTGACAGGGGCGTTGGCCCGCAGGGGAAGCAGTTCCTTCCACTTGCGCAGCGAGGCGACCAGGATCACGAAGCCCAGCACCAGCATGACGATGGAGATGCCGGCGTTGAAGGGATTGAAGCCCTTGCTGGCCGGGTTCAGGTAGACGTTGGCGACCATCCAGTAACCGGCGTAGTTGACGGTCACGAACAGATAGGCCAGCGGGATCAGGCAGGTGAGCATGTAGCTCCGCTTGGCCGACAGGCGCAGGATGATGGTGGCGCCGATCATCAGGCCGATGGAGGCCATCAGCTGGTTCGATACACCGAACAGAGCCCACACGGAGTTGATGTCGCCCGAGTTCAGCAGGTAGCCCCACAGGGCGCAGGCAAGCACGCTGGCACCGAAGGAACCGGGCAGCCAGTCGAGCTGCTTCAGCTTGGGATACACGTCGCCGCCCAGGTCCTGGATCAGGTAGCGCGAGACGCGGGTGCCCGAGTCGATGGCGGTCAGGATGAACACCGCCTCGAACATGATGACGAACTGGAAGAAATAGGCGGCCAGATGGCTGAACCACGGGATCCGGGTGAAGATCTCGGTCATGCCGACCGCCAGGGTCACGGCACCGCCGGTACGGCCATAGAGGTCAAGGCCGATGGTGTCCGCCAGACGGGGCAGGTCGACCACGTCCATGCCAAGCGTCTTGAAGACGGCGGGGGCGGAATTGATGGCGAAGTAATCGGCGGGATGCAGGGCGGTGGCGGCGATCAGGGCCATCACGCCGACCACGCATTCGGCCAGCATGGCACCGAAAGCAACCGTCTGGATGTCGCTCCACTTGTCCACCAGCTTGGGCGTGGTGCCCGAACCGATGAAGGCATGGAAGCCCGAAATGGCGCCGCAGGCGATGGTGATGGAGATGAAGGGCCACACCGGACCGGCCAGGACCGGGCCGCCGCCGGCGATGAACTGGGTGAAGGCGGGGAAGCGGATTTCCGGGTTGATGAAGATGACGCCGACGACCAGAGCGCCGAACACGCCGATCTTCATGAAGCTGGACAGATAGCCGCGCGGGGTCAGCAGCATCCACACCGGCAGGGTGCTGGCGAAGAAGGCGTAGATGGGCAGCGCGATGCCGACCGTCTTGTGGTGCAGGGTCAGGAAGTCGCCCAGCCAGGTGCCCTGCAGGTAGGGACCGGCCAGCACCGAGGCCATGATGGCGGCCAGACCCACATAGGTGGCGCCCTTGGCGTTGCCGGTGATGCGTTCATACAGGCCGACGCAGATGGCGATCGGAATGGTCATGAACACCGCGAAGGTGCCCCAGGCGTTGCGTTCCAGCGCATGCACCACGACCATGGACAGGCCGGCCATGGTGATGGTGATGATGAACAGCATGGCCAGGCCGGTGCACCAGCCGGCGACCGAACCGAGTTCGGACTTGGCGACTTCGGACAGGGATTGGCCCTTGTGCTTCATCGAGGCGAACAGCACGACCGTGTCGTGCACGGCGCCGCCGATGACGCAGCCGACCAGAAGCCACAGGAAGCCGGGGAAATAGCCGAATTGCGCGGCCAGCACGGGACCGACCAGCGGGCCGGCGGCGGCGATGGCGGCGAAATGCTGACCGGCATTCACCCACTTCTTGGTGGGAACGTAGTTGCGGCCGTCTTGGAGTTCGTGGGAGGGGGTGACTTGGGTGTCGTCTGCGTTCA